>NZ_JBMXHE010000006.1:0-44171 GCF_053987695.1 Palaeococcus sp. (in: euryarchaeotes) | reverse complement strand
TTTCCAGATAAGGGTTATCTAAAGAAATGGGTCGCTAAGGGAAGAGTCATAAAGAAAGCATTTGAAACGGTCGATTCAATAATGCCCAAGAATCACTTGAGTGAAAAGGAGATAGAAAGCACACCTGAAGGATGAGCTGTAGTGGGAGGGATGAGGCGGCTTAGATAAGCTAAAGGAGATAAAGATTTTCACAAACGAAGACGTGAAGAAGATTCTTCGGGTAAAGAGCTTGCAGAAAAGTACGAAATGATTTTCAACACCATTGGAACGGAGAAGATAAAGGGAGAAGCGGGGGTTATCAAAAATAATCACTTTTTATAAGCCACATAGATATCCGCTTCTATTATTTTCATATCTTTTGTAACATAATGATGCACAAAATATAAGTTCCCCCTGTGCATCCAGCACCGGCTCCCCGGCAAAGTTAGAAACTATTTCCTCTGGCTCACTCCATCCATCTTTTGTTTTTAAAGGTTGAAAAACTGTTTTCCACGACTCTAGGACTCCTCGCATTCTGGTTCATCCCTTATGACATTATCCTTGAATTTAATGGGGTTTTTGGAGAATCCGTCCTTGGGATAATAACCTTTCTCTTCCTCCTTAAAAAATGGGATTCAAAGAGAAGAAGTTCATGTCACCTTCTCTAGTCCCCTTTTTCTCACAAGGTAGGTGTCTTCATGCTTTATAGCCCCTTCGGAAATCATGAGTGGCGGATGGATTATTGCCAGAACCATGTTTTCCTGAACCTTTGTGGCCCTCTGTGGAACGACTATGGTTGTTATTGGAGGTTCTTCAATTAGGAGCCCGACCCCATGGGTATACCCCGCCAAATAAGCATCACCAAACCCTCTCTCTTTGAAAAAGCTTGTTAATTTCTTTTCAATAGATGCAAGAGGAATGCCAATCTTCGTCTCTTCAATGGCGAGATTATAAGCCTCTTCCTTCACTTCAATGGCTCTCCTCACCCTCTCACCGGGATCTCCCACCACGAAAGTCCTCGCCATATTTGCGTAGTAGTGGTTCCAGTCTGCTCCTATAACCACGGTAACGACTCCATTCTCCGGAACCTTGAGACCTCTAAAGGGTTCGGCGTGTGCCCTTGGGGTCGTTGAGACGTAGACCTTCGGGTCTTCGCTCCCATTGAGCATGAGCTCCCTCACTATATTCGCTGCAATTTCAAGCTCGCTCATTCCGGGCTTTATAACATCCTCAGCAGCTTTCATACCTTTTTGAGCAATTTTTCCAGCTTTTCTTATGTTCTCAAGCTCCCATTCATCCTTTATCATGCGCATGCTCATTGTGATGCCAAATACGTCCACTATCTCAATGCCCGGATTGAGCCTCTCGAAAACCTTTAGGAAGAGCAGATATGCATCCCTCTCAACCCCGAACTCCAGACCAACGCGGTTCATGCCGTTCCTATGGATCCATCCCACAACTCCTGCCATCAAATCCTCAACCTTTTGATACTCAACCACATCCTCTATCCAGCTCTTCCGCTTGAATAATTTCTCCTCTCCTCTAACGACATATGCAATCGGATCTCCCTCTGCAGGAATCAAGAGTGCCGGCCGAAGCCATTTGGTTCCCGTAAAGTATATGAAGCTCGATAGAGTTCTTATAACCGCTCCATCTATCTCATTCTCCCTCAAGCGTTCCTGAAAGCGCTCAAGGCGCCTTTTAAAGATTTCCGGATTTCCCCTCATGGTATCAATCCCTCCAATCCAAGAGCATTTTTTCACCCTCAATCCTTTTATACCCAGCGATGTCCATCGTCATTTCAAGAGTCCCCATGTAGTTCCCCTCACCGTCAAAGAGAGGCATGTACTTGATATAAACATACTTCGGGCCCATCTTAAGCCAGAACGTCGCTTCGCTCTTCCTGCCCTCCTTGAAAGCCTTAAGGATTTTGTTCACTATGTGCACGCTCTTGGGCGGGTGGCAGAGCTGGACGGGTCTCCCAAGGATGGAGGGGGTTCTTGCAAATATTCTCTCACCCGGAGAGAAGAAGCGAACTCTGTCATCCTTGTCTATGAAGGTAATGTCAACGGGCAGTACCTCGAATATCGCCTTCAGCTCATTCACGCTGACAAAACCGGTCCCGAGGTTTATGTCGCCCTCTCTCTTCAGCATGGTTTTGTCGAACTCAAGGGGCTGTCCTTTGAGCACCTGCTGAACCTCCTTTGGAAGACCAAGGAGCTGTTCAACGCTCAGCTCTGACTCTATCTCCCAGGGATGAAGCGCTTCAGTGTCCGAATCCCATTCCGGCGGACTAACCTTATAGTAGCCGATCTCGTCCTCCTGCTGTCTTATTGCCTTCCACTCGCCATCGGTGAGGAGAGCATTAAGCGTCGGGTAGTAGATGTTGTTCTCCCTGAACACCATGTCGCTCAGTGCAAAGGACAGCTCTCCTGCCTTCTCTTTGACCTTCTCCGCAAACTCCTCCCATGACATCTCATTTCTCTTCCTCAACAGCTCGGCAAAGCGTTTTGTCATGAACCTTATCTCATCGTGCTTCGTCCAGAGAACGGTGGCTATGGCGGTTAAACCCCTCCGCTCAATGTAGGGGAAGGTGAGCATCTCCTCCCTATTGTAGTGGGTGAAGCCGACCTTTCTGAGGTTGCTCGCTATCTCCTCCAGAACACCGAGGATTTCCTCCCTCATGCGCTCGTTCTTTGTTGTCGCCAGAGTCCTCGCGTAGAGGTTGAGCATCTCCGCGTCCTTCATTATCTCCTTGTTTTCGAGGTAGAGCGTCTTGAGAGGGTGTCCATCGGGCAGATCCCTCTCCTCAAGCTCATCCGTTCCTTTAACAGCTTCTCTAAAGAGCTCAACGTGCAGGTCACACATCTTCGCTATGTCCCTTGCGGATATGCCCTCCTTTACGAGCTCCTGTTCTATGATTGGAATCTCAAGGGGCGAAATGCCGCTCAGGACTTGACGGAATTCTTCCTTAAGTTTATTCACGTCCTCGCCCTCGTGAATTCTAAGGAGAAGAGCTTTCAGGGCTTCCTTCTTGTATTCGCGGTTTTTCAACAACTCGGTCACTCCGCACCGCCCCTAATCTTTTCCATGATAACCCTGACCAGCTCACGGAGCTTTTCGTAATCCTCGCCCTTCGGCCTCGCACGAACCTCAAGGCTCCCGAGAAGCTCTATATTCGCGCCCTTCAGAACTTCAAGGAGTGAATCCTTGCTCCTCCCGTGCCACCCGTAGGAGCCTATTATCACCGCATATTTTGCGGGTGGTCTGAGGGCCTTTACGAGGTATGCTCCATATACCGCAAGGGGATGGGCGCCTCCAAGGACTGTCGGGGCTGCCAGAACTATGACCCTTGAGTCCACGAGGTCTTTGGCGATCTCCCCTATGTCCGAGCTCACGAGGTTGTAGACCTTAACATCTATTTCCTCAGCGGTCAGAAGAGCCGCGAGCTCCCTTACCATGGCTTCATTTGCCCCCCACATGCTGACATAGGCTATCAACACTTTCTCCTTCATCTCCCCGCCGCTCCAATGTTTGTACGCCTCGATTATCCTTGAGGGATTCCTGTATATCGGGCCGTGGCTCGGGGCGATTATCTCAATCTCAAGCTCCTCGATCTTCTGAAGCGCTCTCTTTGCCATGGCCGAGAAGGGCATCATTATCTCCCCGAAGTACCTCTGGGCGTGCGTTAGAAGGTCGGGCACGTCATCGTCGTAAAAGCTCTCTGCGAGGTGCGCCCCGAAGAAGTCGCATGGAAAGAGTATCTTATCCTCGACGAGGTATGTAAACATGGTCTCCGGCCAGTGAAGCCATGGTGCCTCTATGAACCGGAGGGTCTTCCCTCCCAGCGAGACGGTATCGCCATCCTTCACCACCATAATTCTCTCATCAGGGACATCATAGTAAGCCTTCGCCATGTCCACGCCTTTTTTGGTTGCAATGAGGATGGCCTTTTCGTTCCTCTCCAGCAGATATGGGATTGCACCCGAGTGATCGGGCTCGGCGTGGTTCATCACTATGTAATCGATATCGGCCACGTCTGTGATTTCGTTTATTTTTTCCTCAAGCTCCCCCTCAAAACCCGGTGCCACAGTATCTATGAGGGCTCTTTTTTCACTCCCTACTACCAGATAGGCGTTGTAGGAGGTTCCTTTGGGCAGGGGAATCAGGGCATCAAAAATCCGTTTGTTCCAGTCTCTAACTCCAACCCAGTAAACATCTTTAACAATTTCCACAGTTTTCATGATATCACCTTCATGACATATGTCATACAAAGGGCTTTTAAACCTTTCTACCCATTTTTGCCCAGAAATCGCTTTGAAGAGATTATGAAGGAACTCAAGGCGCTTGAAAAATCTTAAATATTCCAGATGTCATAAAGATGAGCATGAAGAGCAATGCCTTTGAAGCCGCTGCGAGATATGTGTACCCCGCCCTGAGGAGGCGTTTAGTGGAGATTCTTTACGAGAGGGGATTTACTCAAACACAGATTGCTGAGCTCCTCCACATAACCCAATCTGCAGTTTCACGCTATTTAAAGATGAACAGGGGTGCCCTTATCGATGTTAAAAAATTCATAGATGTGGAAGAGAAGCTTAGGGACTTCGCCAATGAGATAGTAAAAGAAAAGCCAGATGAATATGCAATACACGCGAGAATCGTTGAAATCACCATCGAGATGCTCGGGAAAGGTTACGTATGCTCTTTCCATTCCAAAGTCGATCCCGAAATTGACCCAAAGAAGTGCAGGGTGTGCATAGAGCTCTTTGGAAACAGATGAGAATTTAAGAATTGAAGAATTTAAGAATTGAAAAATTGAAAAATTAAAAGAACTTCCCAAACATGTGCTGCGGGATAGGGCAAAAGATCAACCTTCTTGCCCATAGACAATCAGCACAGCTCGGCTCATTTCCCCAGCAATCAATGTCACTTGTCTTTACAAAATCACATGCATCCCGAAGTGCACAGTCCGTACATGAGGGATACATGTAGTTCTTCATGGTAAAGCGGAACCAAGTGTACTTCTCACTTGTCCAGATATCCTTAAGGCTATTCTCTTTAACATTGCCAAAGGAGTAAGCATTCACCTTCTTTTTCCTGCCGAAGATATACTCATAATATGTGTGAAGGAAACGATAGCATGGAGCGACTTCCCCATCCCATCTCACAACGGCAACATTGTTCTCATCAAAGTCGCACTGTCTCTCGGTTTTAAGCTCAAAATTAGGTATTTTAACATAGAGTCCCGAATGGACTATTTTATGAAGCTCGTCAACTATGGGTTCCATATCCACACTTCCATCGTAAACGATATCATCTATCTGCTCTTCTGTCATGGGAATGAGGTTTGATATGAGCATTGCATCAAT
Source organism: Palaeococcus sp. (in: euryarchaeotes) (assembly GCF_053987695.1). Taxonomy (NCBI): domain Archaea; kingdom Methanobacteriati; phylum Methanobacteriota; class Thermococci; order Thermococcales; family Thermococcaceae; genus Palaeococcus; species Palaeococcus sp. (in: euryarchaeotes). The sequence continues at coordinate 38,823 of NZ_JBMXHE010000006.1, read as the reverse complement.
ATTCAGATCTCTCAGATACCTTGCCAGCTCTGGAAGCTCTTTGTAGTTTTCCTTTGTCACAACGACTTCAACGCCTATGCTCGGTCTATGAGTTCCACTCTCGTCTCTGTATTTAACGAGCTTCTTCACGTTCTCCGCGGTTACTCCAGCCGCTATGTGGCCCAGCGTTATCACGTTGGCAGCGGTTGGAATTGTATCCATGGAGAAGTAGATGAGATCAACTCCAAGTTCCGCAAATTCCCGAAGCATCCCATCTGTGAGAAGAGTTCCATTGGTGGACATCCCCAAAGCAAAGCCCCTTCTCTTGACCTCACGTACCATATCCATGAAGCGGGGATGAACAGAAGGCTCTCCTATTCCACCGAAGTAAATCATCTTGAGATCCGGAAATTCCTCCGCATCATCAAGTATCTTGAGAAAAAGCTCCCAGTCCATGTCCCCTTCCGTATCTTCCCAGTACTGCTTGAAACACATTTCGCAGTGGAGGTTGCACCTGCTCGTCGTCTCTATGTAGAGATACTTCATATCAAGCTTGGGTTTCACAATGACCTTGCCATCCCATAATGTAAAAGAATATTCTTTTTCCATTTCAGCCGCCCCCGGCAGGAGGAAAGATGCTCACAATATCCTCTTCCCGCAGTGGAGTTTGCAAACCCTGCAGGTGCTCAATATTCCTCCCGTTAATGAGTATCATGAACCCCCTCTCGAGTTCCTCTTCAAACCCGGGATATGTTGAGTAAAGCTTTTCCAAAAGCTCTTCCACACTTCCAGCGGGAACCTCGAGAATTTTCCGTCCGGTGAGCTTTATCAGCGTGGCAAAAACCTTGACTTTTACCATATTCTACCACCATTTTCATGAAAACTAGGTTTTACACTTAAAAAATTTTTCGAATGAAAAATTTTGTAAAACAGAAAGAAAAGTGAGATCAAATGAACTCCTCGATACCGAGCTCTTTGGCTTTTTCCTTTGGAACTTTCCCATCCTCCGTCCAGCCTCTGAGGGCATAGTACCTCGGGAGCATCTCCTTTAATCTAACCACGTAACCCTTGTTCGGTCCCTCGGGCATGGGCTCTTCTAGGAAGCGCTTTGGCAGCGTATCGTCCTTTGCCGGATCAAGACCAGCTTTAAGGTTAAAGATGCGCTCGGCATTCCATATTCTCTCCCCTATCTTGAGATAGTCCTCGGTTGAATAGTCCCATCCCAGAGCGGCATTAAGCATGTCCCTGTAGTCATCAGCTCCTAAACCGAAGGTCGTAAAGAGGCAGAGCCCGGCGGCATCGATAAGCGCACTGAGATCCTGGAAGATTATGAGCATCTTAACCTTGTCATCACTCACATCGTGTGGATCCATCTTATATGGATAACCGAGGATTTCGGGGCTTATCATGTAGTTCTTAATGTGGCATCCTCCACGGTTGTTGGTCGCATAACCGAGGCCGTGTCCCTCGGCACCTCTTGGATCATAGGCTGGTAGCTCAAGCTTTTTGACACTCATAGAATACTCGGGATGGCCATAGCTCTCTGCAAGGCGATAACCACCTTCAGCTAGTTTGTCTCCGAAGCCTTCTCTCCTTGCAAGCTTATCGATGTAGTAGTGGAGAACCTCCGTGTTACCCCATCTGAATGGAGGAGCCTCTCCAAGCTCTTCATCCGTTATTAATCCTTTCTCGTAAAGCTCCATAGCCGTTCCAAGGGTTCCACCAGTGGATATGGTATCGAGGCCGAGCTCATCGCACCTGTGGTTTGCTTCAATTATGCTTGCGAGGTCGTTTATACCGAGGTTTGCTCCAAGTGCCCATGTGCTCTCGTATTCGGGACCCTCAGTGACTCCAATGGTCGGAAGTTTGTTAACCCTTCCACATCCAATCGGACATGCATAACACGGCTGGTTTCTTATAAGGTACTTAGCTGCCATGGCTTCACCACTCTGCTCATATGCATGCTCAAAGACCCCTGTTTGGAAGTTTCTTGTTGGATAGAGCCCATTTTCGTTGATTATGTTAACAAGAACGGCGGTACCATAATTAGGGAGTCCTCCTCCTGCAACAGGATCATTTCTGAGCTTGTTAATCTTCTCCCTAATCGTTAGCATAAACTTCTGTTTGTCCGCTATTGATACGGTCTTACTCCCTTCAACGGCTATAGCCTTGAGGTTCTTGCTTCCCATTACCGCGCCTACACCACCTCTACCTGCAGCCCTGTGCCCATCATTCATAACAGCGGCAAACTTAACAAGGTTCTCCCCCGCAGGACCAATTAGGGCTATTCTGAGTTTTTTACTTCCAATCTCCTTCCTTATAGCCTCTTCGGTCTCACTCACGAGCTTGCCCCAGAGGTGGGAAGCATCACGAATCTCGACGTTTTCGTCCTTTATATATATGTAAACAGGCTTTTCTGCCTTGCCTTCTACAACAATGGCATCATAGCCCGCAAACTTTAGTTCAGCTCCAAAGTATCCTCCAGAGTTCGCCATGGTTATGAAGCCCGTGGCCGGGCTCTTTGTAACAACGTTATATCTTCCTCCCGTGGGAGCGCTTGTTCCACTTAACGGGCCAGGAGTAATTACTAGCTTGTTTTCAGGGCTCAACGGGTCAACCATCGGGTCCATCTCTTTTAAAAGCAGATATATTGCAAGTCCCCTGCTCCCAAGCCATTTTCTAGCAAACTCTTCATCATATTCTTCGACTTTCACCTCTCCCGTGGAGAGGTTTACACGTAGAAACTTTCCCCAGTTGCCATACATGGACATCGCCAAAATAATATAGACATTTATCCCTATAAATTTTGGCGAAAATAAAATATATTGCAGGAAGTATTGGAGTTAAACGCTATTATTAACGGAAAAGAAAAATGTAAAAAATTTCAAGAATCAACTTGTGAATGCTCAAGCTCCGCTACCGGTGTCCCAGCAGCCTTTTTAATCTTTCTTCAACATCCTCTTTTCTTCTAACGAGGTTTTGCCTCTCAACCTCTCTTCCCCTCTTTAGATATACGAGTGTTGGAATATTCAAAACTTCAAAGCTCTGGGCAACCATGTAAAGCCAGTTCATCTTTCAACATCTCCTTCAAGAAATGTCTCGTTTTTCTCGTAGGCACTCTTCATGCTGAACCATGAATAAAGCGAAAGGAGAAGAAAAACAAAAAGTCCCATTTCATAGAGCATTCCGTTCACCTCAAAATTCTCATCGCGTTGAATACCGCTATGAGGGCGACACCGACATCCGCAAAGACCGCCTCCCACATAGTCGCCTCTCCAAGTATTCCAAGGCTTATAAATGCGAGCTTAATACTGAGGGCAAAGATTATATTCTGCCAAACTATCCTCCGGGTCTTTCTAGCTATCCTGATGCCCTTTGGCAACTTCGAAAGCTTGTCATCCATTATGACCACATCTGCCGTCTCTATGGCTGCATCGCTTCCCAAGGCACCCATTGCAACACCCACGTCTGCCCTCGCCAGTACAGGAGCATCGTTTATGCCGTCACCGACGAAGATTATCTTCTCGCTCGGTGTTTTCTTTTTCTCAAGCTCTTCAATGACTCTAACCTTGTCTTCTGGTAAAAGTTCGGCATAGAACCCATCGAGTCCAAGGTGACTCGCTATTTCCTCAGCAACGTCCTCGCCGTCGCCTGTGACCATAATAACTTTCTCAACACCGAGGTGCTTGAGCTCCTTAATGGCAGCGGGTGCATCTTCCTTTATCTCGTCCGAGATTATTATATAACCCGCATACTTCCCGTTGATAACCACATGAGCAACGGTTCCCTTAACATGGCATGTGTCGTGCCCAATCTCAAAACGATGTAGCAGCCTATCATTACCCACCATTATCTCAACATCACCTATCCTCGCTCTAACGCCATGCCCCGCTATCTCCTCATATCCCAATACCTCCATCTCGTTGATTTTTTTATCATAAGCGTCCTTTATCGCTTTAGCTATTGGATGGTTCGAATGTGCCTCCGCCAAAGCGGCAAATCTTATTATCTCCTCCTCAGTAAAGCCGTTCCTCGTCTCTATCTTGGTCACCTTAAAGACACCCTTTGTTAGAGTTCCCGTCTTGTCGAAGGCAACCACCGCTGCACTGTGGAGTGCATCGAGATAATTGGAACCCTTGACGAGTATCCCCTCCCTAGCGGCTCTCCCAATACCTCCAAAGTAGCCTAAGGGGATTGAGAGAACCAACGCACATGGGCATGAGATTACGAGGAGCACCAGTGCCCGGTAAATCCAGGTTGAGAACGGATCTCCGGTAGTCAGGGGCGGAACCGTGGCGACAAGGGCGGCAAGCCCAACGACAGCAGGTGTATAATAATGGGCAAACTTTGTTATGAACTTCTCGGTCTTAGCCTTTCTCGCGCTCGCATTCTCAACGAGCTCTAGAATCCTCGAAATTGTTGACTCGCGAAGCTCTTTTGTAACCTTTACTTTTAAAACTCCTGTGAGGTTAAGCATACCCGAGAGGATCTCCTCCCCTTCTTTCACAGTTCTTGGAATACTCTCACCTGTGAGTGCTGAGGTATCAACATTTGAGCTTCCTTCAATGACCACGCCGTCGACGGGAACTCTCTCGCCAGGCTTTATGAGGATTATATCGCCGACCTTGAGCTCTTCGGGCGTTACCCGTACAATTTTATCTCCAGTTACAAGATTGGCGTACTCCGCCTTTAGGGCGAGCAGAGCTTTGATGGAGCGCCTTGACTTGTTTACTGCCATGTCCTGGAAGAACTCACCGACTACGTAGAATAGCATAACCCCAACCGCCTCTGGATACTCGTGGATGGCAAATGCTCCTAGGGTGGCTATGACTATAAGGAAGTTCTCATCAAAGACGTTACCATGGAAGGAATTGAGCACTGCACTCTTGAGAACCTTCCACCCGACGAGGAGGTAGCTCACCGTGAAGATTCCCATCACAAAGGCATTATCTATACCGTAATAGTAGCGGAGCACTATACCAATGGCGAAGAGTATGATAGATGGGATAATAAAATAGAGCACCTTTTCCCTGTGCTCATGTCCGTGTTCGTCCTCTTCGATGACCTTGACTCCGGGCTCGACATTTCTCACTATTCTTTTAGCCTTCTCTACATCGCCCTCAATAACGAGCTCGCTCGTCGTAAAGTTTACCAGAGCGAATTCAAAACCCTCTTTTTTGAGGGCTTCCTCAATTTCATAAGCACAGCTCGCACAGTCGAGCCCCTCCAATTTAAGCTTCTTTGGCATATTACTCCTCCATGTGCCTAAGGGCAATCTTCAAAATCTGCCTTATGTGCTCGTCATCTAGCCGATAAAATACGTTCTTACCATCTTTTTTATAAGCGACAATTTTTCTGTCCTTTAAAATTCTAAGCTGGTGTGATATGGCTGAGACAGAAAGCCCGGTGATGTTTGATAAGTCACACGTACAAAGTTCCTCCTCAAGCAAGGCGAAGACTATCTTCAAGCGAGTGGGGTTCCCCAAGGCATTGAAAAAATCCGAAATCTCGAGGATGGTTTCCTCATCGGGGAGCTTTTTCTGGGCTTTCAAAATTTTATCTAGATGCTCCTCATAAATCTTACATACTTCCGTCATTTTATCACCTCTACATTTGAACAATTGTGCAAATGTCTTATAAACCTTACCCTTGGAGCAGGGAAAAGGGTTAGATAGCCAGTACAATTAGAGTAGCAATAGTCGCAATTAAGAAGTAAGGTATTGAGTATTTGTGAAATTCTCTCAGACTGATTCCTGAAATTCTGAGAGCTATGAAGTTTGCCAGTGAACCACTTATGATACCATTGCCCCCAAGATTCACACCAAGAGCAAGGGGAAGCCATTTAACTTTTGAAGCGAAAAGGACGGTGGTGGGAACATTGCTAATGAGTTGACTTAAACCTGCAGAGAGTAGGAATGTCCTTATAGTAGTGTTTAGCGGAAAAGAAGTTTCAGAGAGCAGGAAAGCAAGTTCCTTAAAGTCGATAAATATAAGTGTAAAAACTGCTATGAGAGCAACATCAAGCGAGAGGATAGATTCCTTACCAGCAAATATCATTAAAATCATGGTAATTATAAAGGCAAACACAGCGTATCCCTTTTCTATAAGTATTATGTTGGTTATAAGAAGCGCTAGAGATGTAAAAAAGAGCCTCCGTTTGATCTTAACTTTTGGTAACGGAAGTTTTGATATGGGTTTCTTCCCACCGTTCAGCCAGAGAAAGAAGAAAAGAATCACAATCCAGAGTATTACATAGGGTAGCATTTTCAAAATAAATTCACTCATGGATATGCGGTAAGTTCTCCAAATGATTATATTCTGGGGATTCCCTATTGGAGTTAAAGCGGAGCCGATATTGGCGGATATAGCCGTTAATGTAACCATCTCAGCAGTACTTATCCCTGTTATCCTTGAAATTGTTAGAATGAGGGGAATGAACACAAAAATAGCCGTATCATTCATTATAACTGCCGAAGAAGCCGCCACAAGAATTGTTATAAAAATCAACAATTTAAGATCAGAACTTCCGGATAGTTCCACTATTTTAGGCGCAGCTCTGCTGAAGATCCCAGAGAGTTCAAGACCTCGAGAGACAAGAAGGAGTGAAATTATCGCAGCTAAACTTTCATAATCTATGAAATCTATTGTTCTACCTAGTAAAGAGGGATCCCTAATCAAAAGCATAATATAGAGAAGGATAAGTACACTTAGGAACCATTCTCTTTTTGCATAGAATATCACAGTGCTTATGAAATTTTTTGCATCAAATGACGTATCTCCTTACCTCCTCCGTAAGGCCATAATCAGGTATGAGTTCCTTGCCGTCGTAAGAAACCTTAACATGCAGTATTATGAATTTTCCCCATGCCACTGGAATGGCCCATGCATCTTCAGGTTCTCTAAACTCTGCAGCCTCAATAACACGTGCTTCTTTTAATGCGCTATTAACTATCACCCGAACTTCCCGAGGGTCAACCTCAATCCCCCAAGCTCTGACGGGCCTTCCCTTAGGGGAAGGAGCCCTAGCGTAAGGGTCATAATGCATCCTGTCTATGGCAAAGTCCATGTACATTATAGGAGCATCAACGTGTATTTCACCGGCAGGTCCCCTTCGGATTATCGGAACTCCAGCTGTAAAAAATGGTAATGCAGCTCTGACGGTTTCAACTGCTCTCTCTACAAACTCTGGATTAAGAGATTCCCTCCGATCACCAATTATGGGTGGAGGACTTGGTGATACCATCATAAAACCCCCAATAACCTCTGTTTTCACTGGGATTTCATGTTATATAACGTTTTTGGGTAGAAGGCAAAGCTAAACGGAAATCGGCACGCGCTCAGCTCTTATTTTTCCAGTATCTTTAAAAGAACTCCCAGAAGCTTTTGGCGTCGATATTCCAGCCGTCATTCCAATGCTTCTTTATACCGTCGAGACAAAACGCTCTTGATTGACTCCACGAGAAGTTCGGCGGGAGGTAAAGTCCACGACTATTGAGCCTTATGTCACCGGATAGAGGATTTTTCTGCCCGAAATTCTTCACATGAACAAGACCCAATAAGGAGCAGGACAAGAACCCAAGCACAATAAAATCCCATCCCTATCTTCGTCCCATATTAGCTCCTCTTGTTCTATATGAGGCTTTAGCTGGCTACTCCAGAGATAGTAGATACACCCCAAAGAACATCAAAATGCCGAAAAATGCCTTAATTGCCGTGAAGCTCTCTCCGAGGATTAGAAAAGCAAAGAGAGCGCCGATTAGTGAGGAAGTTGAAAAAATTGCCCCCGTTTTCATAGCCCCAATTTCCCTCAGGGCGAACAGGAACAGCACGATGGAAAAGCCTATGCTGAAGGCACCGACCGTTAATACATATGGAAGGCTTTGAAATGGGATGTAGAAGCGAATTCCAATTAGAGAAGCTAGAATTAATAACGCGCCCCCTCCAAACAGCCCTTTTAGTGAAGTTACCAAAAGCAGATCCCTCTTAACGCTTAGCAACTTGCTCAAATTATTATCCACCGCCCATGAAAGGCCCGCTAAAATTATTAAAATGTTCCCAAGGATGCCTCTGCCCAGCTCCACTTCCCTGAAGTTCTCTGTCGAGATCACAACGGCTCCAATTAAGATTAAGAGAATTCCGAGAATGCTCCTTCTTGAGGCTTTTTCTTTAAAGACTAAAAGGGCTATTAAAACAGTGAACAATGTCTCAGTATTGAGTAGAAGAGATGCATTAACAGCTGTCGTCTTATTCAAGCCAAACATGAACGAAAGAGGTGCCAAGAAGGAGCCAAAAAGTACTATAAAAGTCAACAACAGGAGATCCTGCCTTGAGAAGTATTCTTGGGTTTTAACTTTAAATTCAAGCCTCTCGAGGATTTTATCCTTAAGCGGTGTAAAGCGGAGAAGCATTAAAACTATCCCCGCCGTTAGATAAATGCTCCCTGCTACAATCATTGGATGAACATTTCTAAGGGCGATTTTATTCAGCGTCGAGCTTATTCCAAAGAGCAGGGCAGCTAAAACTGTACTCACATAGCCATAGTGATGCGTCATGGTAGTAACTCTAAAATAAAGCGCTTATAAGCTTAGTTCACACGAAAAAGAGGGAGGTAATACAAAATTGCATTCTTTCAGCTAAAGTGTCACGTTAATCGGTGAAGAGCTATGCCAAGCCAAACAGACTTTAGGTTGCCTAACTTTTGGGATGGATATTGGAAACCCCATTTTTGCCGAATCAAACATGAAATAGAAAGAAAGATCGAAAATCATTCTCCTTGCATGAGGAGAGTTGGGAGTTTTGGTACCCTCACGGAGAGCTCCTTATCCAGCATGAAGATGCCCTGAGGGCTATCCTTCACCAAACGAAGCTTATCAAGGACTTTTTTGACGCTCGCCTCTTCTTCAACCTGCTCATTGATGAACCACTCAAGGAATGCTCTCGTTGAGTAGTCCTTTTCTTCTTCAGCCAGTGCTGCAAGTTCATTTATGCACTTGCTTATAAACTGCTCGTGCTCGTATGATGCTCTAAATGCATCGGAAGGGGATTTCCATTCCTTCGGGGGCTGTGGAATTTCACTCAGTTCAACCCTGCCATTCCGGTCATAGATGTAGTTGTAGAATCTCAAAGCGTGTCCCCACTCTTCCTCTGCTTGAGCTTTCATCCAGCTGGCAAACCCCTCCAGATTCAAATCGTCAAAATAAGCAGCCATTGCAAAATACAGATATGCAGAATAGATCTCCCTGTTGAGCTGCTCATTTAAAGCTTTAAGCATTTTTTCACTCAGCATTTTTATCACCATAATTAATTTCAGTCTCGAACTATTTAAGGCTTTAGTTCAAACCTTTTTAGCTCTTTCCTGATTTTTTCAAACTCCTCTAATTTACCTTGCGTAACCACCCTCTCTGGTTTGAACGGGCACTCACAATAGGGGTACTGCAGAAAGGCATCATAGGTTCCTATTTTCCTCGCAATGGCAACTATTTCCTCCTTATCCATTCCAATGAGGGGTCTGTGAATCGGAAAATCAACACTCATCGTTTCAAAGTAAAGGTTCGTTAATGTCTGCGATGCCACCTGTCCAAGGGAATCCCCCGTAACCACCCCAAGAGCACCCACCTCTTTAGCTATCTCCGCGGCCCTCTTAAGCATTGCCACCTTGCAGACCACACACGTCCATTCCCTGCGATTGAGCCTGTTGAGCGCCACAACGTAGGGTTTGAGTATCTCAAAGTGATCCTCAATTATGAGTTCTATTGGCTCGGGGGAGTAATCATTGAGAATTTCTACGACCCTTTCAACAACACTCCTCGCATTCATCCCCTGATCAAAGTGAACCGCCACGATCTCGGCACCGCGTTTGAGCATGAGGAATGCGGCAACGGGAGAATCTATACCTCCGCTCAAAAGGACAATGACTTTTCCCTGAGTGCCAACGGGGAGTCCTCCCACACCCCTGATTCTCTCAAAGAACACATAGGCTTTCCCGGCAATAATCTCAACCCCAATCACAAGCTCAGGCTTCTCCAAATCTACCCGCCATCCAAATTCCTTCACAACAAATGCACCAATTTCGCGGTTTACCTCAACGGATGTTCTCAAAAAAGTTTTATCAAGCCTTTGGGTCTCAACCTTAAAGCTTTTTGGTGATTTGGCCTTCAGAGCTCTACGGAGGTATTCTGGAATTTCCTCATAACTCATTTCTCTTGCAGGAGAGACCGAGATTACACCGGGCACCTTGGCGATTATCGCAGCCGCTTCGTCGTTAGCGTCGACGAGCAGCCTCCCCCTGAGTATCTTAACTCTCCCGCCCATGCCTTTTCTCATGAGAGCTTTCTCTATGTTCTCCTTAAGTTTTCTCTCAAACTCCCTCCTTTTTCCGCCCTTTATGGCTATCTCTCCATATCGAACGAGAATCATTTCAACCACCCAGATATCGTGCAAAGAGGTTTTTAGCTTCCTTCTCATCATCCGCTCCTCTGACTATCATTCTCCCGCTTCTGAAGATTAAAATCTCGTATTCTCCATCCTCGAATTGGAGGAACTGAGACGTTCTAATGTACTCAATTCCGAGGTTTTTAAACCTCTCAGAGAGCTCCTCAAAATTCACATCCATTTTCTCAGGCGGTGTTATCTGGATGGAGCCATCACACATTGTCTCGATTTTCATCCCCCGTTCTAAGAACTTGAATTCATGCCTCACGCATGCCTCACAGTCATCCCTCCTCGGGATTTCAATTTTTTCAAATTCCATAGTTTGGGTATCAAAGAAAATCATCTCACTCTCCAAATCTTCCCCCAAAAGTATCCTCATCCCCAGAGATACAGCTAGTGAAGCTGCGAGAGGGGGGACATAGCTCATGATGCCCGCTATTGCACAGGTGGGCATTGGTCTGGAAGGGAGCTTGAACATGAAGCATCGGAGACATGCTGTTTTTTCCGGTATTATGGGCATGACATTACCATATGTTCCTAAAACCCCGACATAAATCCAAGGCTTCCCATTTTTGACTGCATAATCATTTATCACCTGTCTCGTATATATGTTGTCCGTACCATCCAGTATTAAGTCCGCTTCGTCGAGGAGGTTTACCGTACCGGGATTAAGGTCTTCAAAATACCCTTCAACGCCAAACTCCTCTTTGAGAACATCAACTTTGGGTTTCCCGACATCTCTTTCACTATAAATGGTTCTCGGAAGGTCGCTCTCGTCAACAAAATCACGGTCAATAACAATTATCCTCCCGATACCAAGCTTGCGGAGAAAGTAGACCTCCCAGCTCCCTAACGCTCCGGCTCCAACAACTGTAACCGTGCTCTCTCCCAGCTTTCTCTGACCCTTGATACCAATGATTGGAAAGTGTCTTGAAAAGTCCATCATCTTCCCCACCATTCCGAAGTCGGATCCCACCTTTATGAACTTATCTTCACAAATTTGGGTACTATTAGGATAATTGTGGTCATGCTTATGTATATTTTTATTCTCTTTTTCTTTACGGCTATCTTATCCTGACAAATCAAAATGCGAATTCTTTCCAATTTACCAAAAATTAATCCTATAACCAGAAAACACATAGATTGAATGAAAGCACGAGTTTGCATGTTCTCTTGTGCAAAGTCAGCTCTGCACGTATGGTAACACCGGGTGATGGTGAAATCTCGGTGAATAGCATTCGGGGATGTTCTGAGAGAATAATTGCAGTCCACAATTTTAATAAGGTTCAGACACAGAGTTTAATGAGGTGATTTTCATGCAAAGAGCTCTCGTTACCCTAACCCCTCCAGAGAGCAAGCGCTTGATTGCAAAAGCTGTTGTTGCCCTCGATGAGGTCCAAAAGGCTCTGAAAGATGGCATAGTTTTTGTAGCTACAGGGACAACTGCCGCTTACATAGCGGAGGAGATTTTAGGGGAGAAAATCGAGAAGGAAAAATGGACCGTTGGAGTCATAAGTAAAGGGAGAACGTGTGTAACGCCAAAGAAAACATGGCCAAAGTACCTAATTCTGGAAAAGGGGAAACCCTTTGAGGGCACACCCCAGGAAGCTCTGGAGAAGATGGGAAAAGATGATGTCTTTATAAAGGGAGCAAACGCAATAGATCCAAATTGGAATGTTGCAGTTTTCGCTGCTGCCCCCAATGGAGGCACTATAGGATTAACATACGGCTGGACCATAACGAAGGGAGTCTTCACAATAACTCCAATAAGCCTTGAGAAGTTCACCCCCACGCCCGTTGAAGTGAGTGCAAAGCTTACCGGGATTTACTCATTCGACTGGGGAACGGGCCTCTACTCCGCACTTGTGCCGATACCTCACGCCGTGCCAATAACCGAGATAGAAGCCTATGAAATTCTTGCAAACGTGGATGCCATTCCGATAGCGGCGGGAGGTGCAGGAGGAGCTGAGGGAAGTGTAACGCTCGTCCTCGAAGGAGAGGATGAGGATATGAAAAAGGCAAAGGAGATAACCAAGGGGGTTAAGGGCGAGCCCTATCTCAAGCCCTACACAGAGGATTGCTCCGTGTGTGCTTTTGCAAAGATATGTGGAATTGGGACCGGGGTATTTTAGCCCTTTTATTCTCCCCTAAGTACCATCTTGGCAATGATGTATTTTTAGCATAAGCATTCTCTTATCCCAAACAGTATCCTCTCCTTCTCCTAATACAAACCACCGGCTAACTTTAGGATTATGGATATGTAGCTTTGATAATCCAGAATCTGGCCCACCGCGGGTGTAATAAGTCTATCAATGATTACAGGAGCCATTAAACCAAGTATCACACAAATTAAAGCTAGTATAAGGCATGTCAAACTCATGCTAAGGGGCTCCTCTTTCTTCACATCTTTTTTTGACCTGCCAAACCATAGAACATAGAACACTTTAATATATGCTATTAGAGCTGTGATGCTCGAAAGAACCAAAATTAAGCCCAGGAAAATGCTCCTCTCTATAAATGCATTGAAGAGTAGTAGCTTACTGAAGAAAACATTGAGAGGTGGAACACCCGCAAGGCCAAACGATGCTATCGCTACGCCGAAAGTGGCAATCGGCATTTTTCTTCCCATGCCAGATAGATCCTCTAGATTTCTGGAATTGGCAGTATTCACAAAAATTCCCGCCGCAAGGAATAACAATGCCTTGGCAATGGAATGATTAATCAAATGGAACAATGCTGCTTGTAAGCCAAATTCTGTTCTTAAACCCACCGCCATGAAAAGGTAACCCATATGCATTATGGTTGAATACGCTATAAGCCTCTTAATGTCTTTTTGGACATTCATCATCAAAGCTCCAAAGAGCGCTGAAATGGCACCGAGAGCAATGGCAATAACACCGAGCAAGCTGACTACGTGAGCCAATTCTGGAGTTAAAGAACCCCCATAAACAGTGTACAAAAATCTAATCAACGCATAAACACCAACATTAACGACCAAACCACTCAAAATTGCTGAAATTGGACTTGGCGCTGCTGGATGGGCTTCTGGAAGCCAGAAGTGGTTTGGGACAATGGCCGCCTTGATAAGGAACGCCCATGTGGCTAACGCTAAAGCGATACCCGAGGTAATTACGATGTTACCAGCTGGCATTCCACTAACTGGGAAGCTTAGGCCATGGACCTTTGCAGATAAATCAGCAAAATTAACCGTACCAAATGCGCCATAAAACATTCCTAAGGCGAGGAAGTACATTGTAGTTCCAGTAGCTCCTATTAAAGCGTATTTTAATCCAGCAAAAACTGAATCACCCCTGTCGCGATAAAACATTACTAATGCATAAGCTGCTATGCTTGTGACTTCAATCATAACAAAGAGGTTGAAAGCATCACCTGTTAGGAGAACTCCAAGCAGACCGGCCTCAAGGCCGAGGTAGAGAGTGTAATACCACTCCAAACCCTCATCATGTTCGAGATAACGATAACTGTAGATTGCAATTAAAAACATTAATCCAGCAGTGAGCAAGGCAATTAAGGCACTTAACTTGTCAACTTCGTAGACAATTCCAATTGGGGCAATCCACTTGCCGAAAGTATAGACTAGGGGAACGTTTGAAGAGTATGCCAATTGGAATAATCTATATGAGGAGATTAAAGTTAATCCAGTTCCAATTAGAGCATAAAGTTGAATGATTTTTCTGTTTCCCTTAATTAGGATTGAGAATAACGGGAGTGCAAATGCAAAGACGATTGGAATTATCGGAGTTAAACCAACAACATTCATTCTTCGCCACCTCACTCGAAAATCTTCTTAGCAAAGCGTTCAAAATCCTCGCAAATCTTTTTCTTTGCTTCTTCGGGTTCTTCTGTAATCACATTAATCCAATTTACATACATATATTTGTCATCCAAGTCAACCACGACAGTTCCTGGAGTGTTCGTTATTGAATTTGCAATGAGAGTTTTTGCATAATCAGTCTTCACCTCAATTGGTACTTTAACAATTCCTGCCTCGTACTTCCCGGTTATTATCCTCATCATCACATCCAAGTGTGCTTTTGTTTCTGCGACAAGCATGTACCAGATGAAGTAAATCACCCCCCAGAGCCATCTGAGTGGATTCAAAGCCTTAGCATCATTCTGAACGAGATATTTTCCAACAGCCAAACCCACTCCAACAGCAACAATTACTCCTGTAACTAAGTCGAATGGTTTTGTTGAACCACTAAATAGGATGTAAATGATGAATGTCAACACTGCAGTGGGGATTACACCCCTCATATTCCACCCTCCTTCAGTAGAGTAGACTGCTTTTCACCAAGCTTTCTTGCATCCACAGTCCCATATAAACGGTAAATTTGAATTATTGCAAAGGCTATGAGTACGTTTACGGCCATTCCAATGACAACAGCAGTGATTACAAATGCCTGTGGGAGGGGATCTACAGCAGTCTCAACAAAAGTTTGAAGAGCTTCCTTGCTAAAGCTTGGTAAAACCGGGGGTGCTACCGGATAAATTAAGCGATATCCGAGTAAAACGACAAGCAAGTTAGCGGTGTCAGTGAAGATTGTCAATGCAATGAGCTTTTTGGTTAAGTTGGGTCTCCTCGCAATTCCATAGAGGCTTATTATGACTGTTGCAATCAGAGATAATATAATGACTGTCCAGATGAATGTTATAACTTCATTCATTGGCTTCCCTCCTCAAGAACCTCTTGAATACTTTTTCCGGAATTGCCAAGAGCAAGAATACCGCCGTGAATCCAGCTCCAACTGCCAGGAATTCAAAGAAGTTGTAGTAAATCAATGAACCACTTACAAGCTGTCCTCCAAGCTTGGCTGGAAAAATCGGTTGGTTCTGCATTAGGAAGCCACCACTAAGCAAGGGGACTAATGCTACGAGGGCAATTCCTAAGAGACCAATAGAACGGAAGATTAAAGCCCTAGTCTTGTCCAAACCATGTTCTTCTAAAGCATACTTGGAGTAAGCTGCAATTATTAGCAAGGGCGCTACTGCTAGTGCTGAACCACCTTGGAAGCCGCCGCCAGGAGTCAAGTGGCCGTGCAAAGCTATTGAAGCCGAAACTGCAAGAATCATGACTACAATAACCCTTGTAACCGACTTTATAATAAGAGTTAAACCAATCCTAAACTCTTCCGTCTTTTGTTTCGCCTCTTCTTCTTGCTTTTTATTTAGTCTGAAGAGTGTTAAGCTTCCAATTATTGCGATGAAGAATACCGAAGTTTCGAAGAGAGTATCAAGTCCACGGTAGTCCCAGAGGATTGAGGTTACAACTTCGGGGCTCTTTGCGGAATAATCACCAAAGTAACTGTTTTCCAGGTAGAATTCGCCCAATGGTCTTAGTTCAGTTTGCTGTGGGAGTTTTGGAGTGATGTAGTAGGCTAACCCAAATATTGTGATGAGCAGGATTATGAGCGGAACTAACCTCTTCATCTCACACCACCTCATATCTTTCTGTTTTACTCACCACAAAGATCAACAGTGCGGAATAGATACCAACAGCCACTGCTACATAAGCTAGGACTATATCAGGTGCCATTAGAATGTAGAAGGCTATTGCATAGGCAATAGCTTGGATTGCTGAGAAGCCAATGGCCTTGAGCAAATCCTTCTCTATTATGGCAAGATAGGAAAATATTAATCCAATGATTACTGTGATAAGGAGCATTAACAAGTGGATTTCAATCATTCTTCCACCTCCAAGTGGTCGCATTTTGGCTCCCACTTGACGATTTTAGTTTTGTGGGCAGCGTAGGCCAAAGCATGAGAACCCGCTGGTGCTGCAAGTAAGACAATTATTCCAGTCACGAAACTAGCTCCTGCGATTGCATACTTGTGAGGTAAGAAATCCGCTCCGAGTGCAAGGAAGCCAACACCAAATAACGGCACTACTGCCCCGCCAATAGTTCCTACCGTGGCAGCGTGCAAACGAATGTAAAAGTTTGGGAACTTTAATAGTCCGAGAGCACCAAACAGATCACAAAGCCCACCGATGGTTATCATGACTGCTCCCAAGTAGAATAAAATCTCGCTCACACTCCCACCTCCTTGCCAACCAGATGCTTCGCGATGTAAATGTCCAGCAGATATGCCCACAATGCTAGTGTTATTGCTCCACTAATAAGAAACGCCGATTTAAAGTAAATTGCGAGAATCGCCATAAACGCAGCAATATCAAAACTCATACAGTCAACTGCTAGGATTATATCCACTATCGTTGGGCCCTTGAAAGCTCTAATCGCATAAATGATGAACGCCAATAGATAAACCGGGATGACAAACTTCATCAAAAGAAAAAAACTATTTTCAAGATTCATTTTCTTCTCCCTCCTTTGTCTTGACCACTATGTTGGGAAGAAAGTGTCTCGTACCCTTTGCTTCGCTGAATAATACCTCAGCAATTTCTCTTCTCATATCCTCATTGAGCTCCTCGATGTAGATTTCCTTTTTTTGCTTCTGCTTCACAGCTTTCCTCGCCAATGCCACACCATAGATTATTGCCTCCGGCTTGGGTGGGCAGCCTGGAATGTAAATGGTCGTTGGCGGCTCAATGTTATACTCCTCCTTGAGAATCTTGTAAAACTCCTTAACGCCTCCAATTACAGCATAGGTGTCGTACCATATTCCACCACCACATGCACATGACCCTATTGCAAGGAGGAGTTTGGGTTCCGGGACGGCTTTAAGAGCTTCTACCGCCTTTGGAAGAGATTCCCTCGTTATCGGTCCCGTGAAGGCTATTGCATCTGCATGCCTCGGAGAACCAACGAGCTTAATTCCAAACCTTTCGACATCTTGCCTGGGCGCGAATATGTTGAGAACTTCAATATCACAACCGTTGCAGCTGCCGCTGTTTAAATGGAATACCCATAAACTTTTTTCAAACAATTTTCCCACCACCTTTTGCGAAGCTTATAATTTTAGAAGCTTTTTTCGCCCTGCATTCTGGACATAAAAACATCATAGTTCTCTGCTCCGGAGGTAGCTCTTTGGCCAAATAGATTACGTGTCTAAATGTATCGAAAGGTCTTCCACATTCTTTACAACGAACCATCTGAAGCTCAACGACTTGATGGAGATCCTCCTCGGATAAGGTGGCGAGCTCAAATTCCTTGGTTAACCTTATCGCATCTGTCGGGCACACATCTTGACAGCGTGCACAGAAGATGCATCTACCCAAAAAGAAGTGAATAACCCTAATCCCCCTCTTTAAATCATCGTAAACCTGAAGCGCTTGGGGAGGACAGGCATTTGCACATGCACTGCATCCTATACACTCATCGGGGTTGATTACGGGCTTACCTCTAAAGCCTTCAGGAACTTCTATAGGAGCAAAGGGATATTTTTCAGTAACCCTTCCAATCGAGATGGCCTTTCCAATTAGCCTTAACCTCCCCATGTTCTCACCCCCTCATTCAGGGGCCCTTTCCATAGGATTTTACCTCTCTCGGCATCTATTATGGAGACATGATCAGTGCAGGAGAAGCAGGGGTCAATTGAACCTATTATCACGGGGGCATCCGCTAGTTTTTCTCCCACAAGCATTATTGGAAGTGCGGGAAGATTGTTGTATGTTGGCGCCCTCGGATGCCAGCGATAGACTTTATTCTCTCTCTCCGTAATCAGGAAGTGTACATCCTCCCCTCTCGGTGCTTCCGTTGCTCCAAGACCTATTGCAAATTCCGGAATCTTATAATTTTCATTTATGATATCACCTTGAGGCAACTGGTCCAGAACCTGTTCAATGATCCAGAAGCTCTCAAGAACTTCCTCATATCTCACAAGAACCCTTGAAAGAACATCACCCGTTTTATAAACCGGCACTTTAAACTCCAGCTCCCCGTATGCAGCATAGGGATGATCTATCCTAACATCCGTGTCTATCCCCGATCCTCTCGCTGTTGGCCCCACAACTCCAATTCCTCTTGCTTCCTTTTTGGGTAGAACCCCTACATTCTCCATTCTGTTCAATAGCTCCCTCATTCCCATAACATTGTCAAAAATTTCCACTGTATCCCTTTTACTTCCTTCGACGATCCTCATAACCTTCCTCTTTTTACTCTCATCTATAGCCCTCCTAACCCCTCCGATCAGGTTCATACCATATGTCTTTCTGTTTCCTGTTAGTACCTCGGCTAGATTCATGAAATCCTCCCTTATACGCCAGGTGTGCATGAATCCACTCTCAAATCCAAGCAAATGAAAAACAACCCCAAACCAAAGCAGATGACTGTGAATTCTCTCTATTTCAAGGAGTAAGGTTCTTATGTACAATGCTCTCTCGGGTACATCTATTTTTGCAGCATCTTCAACAGCTTGGCAATAAGCGCAGGAGTGAGTAAACCCGCAAATTCCACAAATCCTCTCGGCTAAAAATGGAATCTGATTTATTGTCATCCTTGATTCAGCAAGCTTTTCCATTCCTCGGTGAACATGGAAACCCTTGTATTTTGCTTCAACGATTTCCTCCCCTTTAATATAAAGCTCAAAGGATTCAGGCTCGTGAAGTGCTGGATGATAGGGACCAACAGGGACTTCTATTGTATTTGGATCCTTTTTCTTGACCCTGGATTTGGGCTTTATGGAAGGGGGACGTTTGTTGTAGGGGAAATCCTTTCTCAAAGGATGTAATCCCTCGGGCCAGTCATCCGGTAAAATCAATCTTTCAGGTTCGGGATGGCCATCAAACTTTATCCCTATCATGTCCATGGCTTCTCTCTCGGCCCAGTTTGCACCCTCAATCACGGGGGTTATTGAAGGAATCGTAAGATTCCTTGCGAAGGTTTTTATCACGATATATTTTCCCTCATTCTCGGAGTTGAAGATATGATAGATTGCAAATCCTTGGCTCATCCCCCTTTCATCTACCCCAACTCCGGTTGCATAATAACAATTTGCGCTAAAAAGTTCCTTCGCAACTTCTTCGAGCTTTTCGTTGGGAACAGAGGTTATAATGAGCCTTTCATCATGTCTGATTACCTCCGCATCGTTTTTTCTTAAAATGTCAAGGATCATACCTACCACCCCACCATTGCCATAATCCACACGATGAAAGCCACGAATGAGAGCTTTTTCATAAGTCTTATTGCCTGATCAATCCTGAACCTTCCATAATACGCTTCTAGAGAGGAGTAAACCAGAGATAGAATCACTAAACCAATCAAAAATCCGCCAATTCTAATTCCGGGTTTCTCAGGTAGAATGAAGTTGAGAAAGAGGCCGTAGAGCAGGAACCGCTTTAAATGGATGAAGTAGAGGAGCAAAGCTAAATGCCTTCCGCTGTACTCTATTAAGGGACCTTCAATAATTTCAGGCTCAGCTTCGGGAATGTCAAAGGGAATTCTCGAGCTCGTTACATAGATTATCACGAAGAGCAGTGCCAGTGCGAGTATTGATGAAATCCTCAAAGGCAGGGGAAAGAGGTGCTCAAAGCTCAAACTTCTGCTTATCAATGCTATCACTCCAACTACAAATGCCAGAACCAGCTCTTCACTCATGAATAGAGAGAGTTCCCTACTTGAGCCAATTTGAGCGTATGGATTTCCAGAGGAGAAAGCGCCTATTGAAAATCCAAAAGTTGCCAAGCTCACCATATAAATGACCACTATAAGATCCCCAGCAAAATTCAGGGAGTGTGGGAGGAGCGTTGGAAGGATCAGACAAGCTGTTAAGATTGCTGTGAACGTTAAGTATGGTGCCATAATATAGAAGGATTTGACTGAATCTCTCGGCTCAATGGAGGGTCTTCTAAACAGCTTTATCAAGTCCCACCATGTCTGAAATATTGAAGGGCCCCTTCTATTCTGAAGCCTGGCTCTAACCTTTCTCTCAAATCCATCTATTAAGGGGGCAATGATTAGGGCAAATGCCAAGTTGATTGCCATGAAAATGATGTTCATAGTTCAACACCTCCTAAAACTGCCACTAAAATCACTATCAGGATCATTGCAATAGAGAGCATTGAGTTCAAGTCATAGGACATTGCTTCAAATTTCAATCCGGCACCTTTCCCGAGATCTACGAGTTTCTTGAGTATATGCATGCTCAAATCCCCAATTTTATAGACTTCACCAAATTCTTCCTCGAAGTCTCTGTAGTAAGAGCTCGCAGGAAGCCTCACATTAAGCTCTTCTTGAATTCCACACTTCCATACGGAGAATTGCTTGCCTTTCGATGGTATCAGCAACAACATGAGGAAAGTTGTTATCAGAATAAATGAGAAAATTACGATGGGTGAAAAGCTCCCCCTATCTGGGATCACCACAGATGGATAAATCACTAACCTGCTCATATCCATTTGGACACCTAATGAATCCAACGCCCCACTTATGAGCTTCACGGGAAGGCGGGGATACACCCCAAAGAGAATGCACAGAAAAGCCAGGAGCATCTGAGGAGCCCACATTAAGAGAGGAACTTCCCTAGCTTCTATCTCTTCCAAAGATGGGCGTGTAAAGATGGAAGTAAAATACTTAACGAATGCTGCCAGAGTTACCCCACTTATGAAGAGGGCTATTATTCCAAAGAGGGATGATGCAGGAGATGAGAGCGTCGAGATGTAAATCATCCACTTGCTTACGAAGCCATTTAAAGGTGGCATTCCCGCTATCGCAAATGATGCTGTCATTGCCGCAAATCCGGTTAGGGGCATCTTTTTTGCAAGCCCCCCCAAATAATTTAAATCTCTGCTACCGGTTTCATAAATCACCGAACCCGCAGTCAGAAAGAGAAGCCCTTTGAAGAACGCATGGTTTATAGTGTGATAAAGGGAAGCCATTAAGGCTATTGATCCCAAGAACTGATTTCCCTTTGCCATCAAATAAAGTCCGGTTCCCAAGGGAAGCAGAACGTAGCCTATGTTATCGATGCTCGAGTATGCCAGCAGACGCTTGGAGTCCTCTTGTATTAACGCATACATCATGGTGAAGAAAAGTGTTATCACACCAAAAGATGCGATTAGCATTCCAATTCCAGCATTTCTCGGGAAGAAACTTATAAAAAAGCGAAAGAGCATGTATATGGGCAGTTTTATCATGACCCCACTAAGCAATGCTGAGACGTTACTTGGAGCCTCTGGATGTGCATCAGGAAGCCAAGAGTGAAATGGCACCATGGCCGCTTTAACTCCAAATCCAATCAGAAGAGCAGAGGTTAACACATAAAGCATAGAAGGATTGCTCTGAAGATAAAAAGGTAGGACTTTAGAGATTTCTGAGTAATTGGCATTGAAGCGTGTGGCATTTAAGATTATCAAAATTACCGAGAGAACTAAAAAATCAGCTCCGGCTTTTGTCATGCAGAAGTACTTATAGGCTGCCCTAATGGCCTTTTCTTTATTTCTCTCGAAGGCTACGAGAAACTGGGAGAAGAAAGTCATAAGCTCCCAGAAAATGATGAACCAAAGCAAGTTCCAGCATGTTAAAATGAGATACATCATCAGAAGAAAGATGGGATAATTAAAGTTATACAAGCGAAGATCCTCCTTACCTAAATACCTCTCCATGTATTTAACGCCATATAGAGAAGTGCAAAAGCCCAAAATTCCAAGTATCAGCAAAAAGAATGCTGAAAGCTGGTCAACTTTAAAAATCAGCTGATTGAGCGATGCAATCACCGAAGAGGAAGCATATATCCAAAGCTTCAACTCCAAGCCCCTTTCAAAACCCAAAATCGCTATATACACTATAAGCAGAGATGCAGTTGCCGAGAGGATATTAACCGCATGAAGAGTGCTCTTTCCTCTTCCCACAAGTCCTAAAATCGATGCACCCACCAGCACTCCAATGGGAATAAGCAGCATTAAGGAGCTCATACACTCTCCTCCAGCCCTACTTCACTGGCCTCAGGTATGCTTTGTGTGAGATGAAATCCACACTCTCAAGCTGATATTTTTCAAGCACGAGCTCCCTTCCGAGGAGATTCCTGAGAATTATCTTACCATCATGGATATCCAAAAGAGTTACATCTGTCATAACAACCCTTAATTTTCCATTTTCAATTATCACAACCTTCGACTGGCACATTTATACCACCTTTGAGCGTTTCTTAATTCCCAAAATTTTTCTCGCTAGAGCATCAACATCTCTGTATATCAGAGAATCCTTTGGAATACAGTCAACACCTTTTCCCTCGTTTTCTATCATAGTTACGTTCTCATCAAAGCTAACCAAATGATAGGGAGTTGAATCGGAGAAAACCCTCGCATACAGCTTGGAAGCTTTGAGGGAATCCTGAACCTTATTTATAACGAGGAATATGTTGGATATGTTAAGCTGCCTTCCCATCTCAATGAGCTTTTTGGCTATCACCATCGACTTTAAGGTGGGCTCGGCCACACACAGCATTGCATCAAATTTCTCTGCTAAGCCCCTTCCAAACACCTCTGCACCTGCTTCACTATCCACTATCACTATATCCCTTTCGGAAAATAGAACGTGCATCAGAAAAGCCCTAGCTAGTGCTATTGAAGGGCACAAACACCCCTCTTTGCTCTGTTCTATGCTACCAATTACGACCAATTTTAGGTTTGGTTTAATGCTTATACCGTATTTTTCGGCGAGATCATCGACCTTTGGCGTTAACGAAAACAGCACCCCCCATCCTTCACCGGGTCTTGCTCCTGTTCTCTCCTGTGCCAGTTCCTCATTTCTAGATAGAGGCACTATACCAAGGGCTTTTTCATAAGGGACACCCAAGCTCTGTGCCAGATTTGGAATAGAATCGGTATCCAGAGCCAATATGTTATATCCCTCCTCTGCTAAGATATGAGCCAGCAATGCAGAGGTTGTTGTTTTTCCAACCCCGCCCTTTCCAGCGACTAAAATCTTCATTCCAAAGTCCCCCTCGATTAGTAAGATTCTCATGACATAATTTACTTTCTTCAACAAAAGGTTGAAAACAAAAAGAAAATCAGAGGGGCCACTTAAGCTTTTTCCTCTTTTCAATGATTACATTGTAAAGTGTTTCCGCGGCTTTTATCGGGTCAGGCTCGACATAGAACTTTCCACCTATGATGTCCTCAACGTCATCTGTAAGGAGCTTGGTAACTTTTTGACTTCCAAGGACTGGAGGTATAGTTCCTAGGTGGGTGAATACACCGCTTGCAAGGAAGTAGGTTCCTATTGAAACTGCTTTTTCACTCATCCATTCTGGTGCTGAGCCAACAGCAGGTAAATCTGGAATATCAACGCCCAATGCATCGGCTAAAGCTCCCAAAGCTATTAAAATTCTCGAGCAGTCAACACAGCTCCCCATGTGAAGGCATGGGGGAATTCCCAAAGCTTCACACACTTGTCTCAGCCCATCCCCTGCAAGCTTTGCAGCCTCCGGACTCATCAATCCATCCATAGCAGCGGCAATTCCCCAACAACCTGTTCCAACGACCAGAACATCCCTTTTTATGAGCTCTCTTGCTATTATCACGTGGCTGTGGTTGTGCTTGACCTTTGGGTTGTTACATCCCACAATCCCTGCTATTCCTTTAATGGTCCCATCCTTAAGTGCGTTGATTAGAGGTTCAAGAGTCCCTCCCAAAGCCTCAAGAATTGCTTCAACGCTGAAGCCTGCAACGACCTCACTCTTATACTTTGGAATTTCCACCCTCTCCTTTGCCCTGTGCGGGAAGTTTTCAATTGCAATCCTAACTATATCTTTGGCTATCTCATCTGCTTTCTCAGGTTTAAACTCAATGTGAATTGCCCCCGGGATGTGAGCTTTGGGCTCAGTGGTTATAAGTTTTGTATGATAACATCCAGCTACATCAGTTAGAGCAGGCATTATGCACTGATAATCAACAATCATAGCTTCAACAGCACCTGTTATTACTGCTAACTCTTGCATCAGGAAGTTTCCGGCCAGAGGAACGCCAAGTCTCATCAGAGTTTCATTTCCAGTACAGCACATCCCAACGACATTAACTCCCTTGGCTCCATATTTCTTCGCCAGCTCTTGCATTTCTTTACTCTGTGCAACCTCAACTATCTTCATCGAGAGTATTGGGTTGTGGCCATGGACGACTATATTAACGTGGCTTTCCTTAAGAACACCTAGATTTGCAACGGTTTTAATTGGCTTTGGCGTTCCGAAGAGTATGTCGCTAAGGTAAGTCGCCATCATTGAACCGCTCCAACCATCCCCCAAGGAAGTTCTTACGCCATGGAGGATTAGTGAAACGGGATCAGCGTCTACACCTATATGAGTCCTATGCATGCATTCACAGATCTCCCTATCAATTGCTCTTGGTAGAACCCCAAGTTTCTCCCAAACTTTAATTCTCTTTTTTGGCGCGGTTCCCATTAAGAGTCTTAGAGGCTCATCGTCTGGTTTTCCAAACTCTTTTTCCAGAATGTGGGCACATTCCACTGCTATCTCGTTTTCATCCTTGCCCTCCGTTTCCACACCCAGTGCTTGGGCAAGTGCCATGAGTTTTTGAACATCCGCTATTTTGTAATCTTTGAATTCTCCAGTTGCAGTTCCCTTAAATACGTGAACTATGTCCCTAGCATGATCGCTGTGTGCCGCTGCACCGGCAGCTATCATCCTCAATATATTCCTAGCCACGATAGTATCTGCATCCGCACCGCAGGTTCCTTTAGTTGGGCCCGCCCCAAAGGGGTCAATTCTACATGGACCCATGTTGCAGTTCCTGCAGCACACACCCAAAATTCCAAAACCACACTGAGGCTGCTGCTCTAAAAACCTATGCCAGACTATTTTCACTCCTTCATCTTCAGCTTTTTCAATGAGCTCAGCAACTCCTTTTGTCTCAGAAACTTGCTTTGCGGGAACTTTAAACTTTATATATTCCGCCATAAAAACACCTCCTAATACCACCTGGCTTTGGAATAGGCGATATACACGTCCACTGGTCTAACCTTTTCCTCTTCCTTCTCCGTTTCAACGACTGGCTTCATGTACACAATACCTGGAACTTTTAAGCCGGAAATGAGCTTTTCCGCCTTTTCTTTTCTTATCCTGTTCAAAATCTCCTCCAATGTTCCGAATGTCATTGCCCCGGTGGGACAAGCTTCAACACATGCTGGCTCTCTTCCTTCTCTTATCCTATCGATGCAGAAATCGCACTTAAGAACGACTTTGTATTCCACTTCATACTTGGGATGTCCAAAAGGACATGCCATAATGCACATGAGACACCCTATACATTTGTTGGAATCCAAGATCACAAATCCTTCCTCACTCTTCCTTATGGCTCCTGTTGGACAGACATTCTCACATGGGGCATCTTCACAGTGCTGGCAACGCATAGGAACATTAAAGAAATCAGCACTCACAACTTTTATTCTGGGTTTTGGCTTGGGTTTTTCAAAAATCGCCCCAAAGATATTTTTGCTCGCTGAATGCTCAATGGCACATGCTATCTCACATGACCTGCAACCCATGCATTTTTCAGGATCTATGTAAACCGTGGGTCTCTCTAACTCGGTTTCGAGAAGTGGCACTGTCATCACCTCAAAATTAAAATTATGAAATATCTTAATAAGAGGCTCGTGTTCGGCATACAGAACAAAAGATGCCTTTAGTATTCATACATGGATACAAGAGCTTTTTCTCTAATTTCCTTATATTTCTCCAAGAGCTCTTTGGCGAAATCTGTCAGAAGAGTTACTCCCTTTTTCTTTCCTCCTTTCATGGAAATCAAGAGTGTAATCCCCAATTTTTCCTCCAGACTCCTAATTTTTTCCCAGTAAGTTGAAGGAGAAACTCCTAAAGCCCTACATGCAGCCCTAAAAGAATTGAGCTGGTATATGAGCTCAAGAAGTTCCAAAACGTCAGATGAAACTTCGACACCATCCCTTGTGACAAATGAAACACTGATGCGAGGAGATAGATGCATGGGATTGTGATTTATGGTACATGGAGAAAAGAGCATTTTTCTAAGCTCATCCCTCGTTATTTTTTTGTAATTAACTTCGTAGTTTAAAAAGGGACACTTGGAAAAATTTCCATAAGGATTGAGGTACAGGGCCCTGCAATTCTCTCCAATTGGAGAAGTCAGAACATCCACGGGGTAATTATTTATAAAGACTTTAATAGCGTTGTAAAAATATCTCCTACCGTAATGGAGCCCAATCTCAACATTTTCTCTCTTGGATAGCTTTTCGAGAAATTTGTAGATATAAAGCCTGTTGCACATATAAGGGCCGATTGTTATTTTCAACCCATAGGAGCTACAGACCTTAATTATCGAGAGGATCTCAGCAAAATCGTAACTAGAATCCAAAGGTACATAAGCCTCAATATTATCTATACCTTGGGACAGCAACATCTTTAGGGTTTGAACATTACTCCTTATATCCCTAAAAGTACTGATTAAGAACGAAACAACATCAACATTCTTCAGAGGAGCTTTATGAAGCGCATTCTTAGATACGGAAGCAGGTAAAAAGATTGTTGTCTTTTTGCACAAATCCCTAATCTCATTAACTATAAAATCGATTTTGGGATGCAAGAGGGGATTCGGACATGTTATGATCCCTTCGTCGAATTTAAAATCTCCAAGATTCTCTGTCAATACCTCAAGGGCTTCAAGGGGCAGCATAACTCCCACACAGCCAAATTTCTCTCGCCAAGGACATACCAAACAAGTTGCATCGCATTTACTCGAAGGCTGAACCGTCAGTATGCTCATGGGAATCACTCAAATACAATTTCAAATCCACAGAATGAATTTCCCAGTCCCCAGCAGTATATTTCCCTCGTTATATTCTTCCCTATAAGGGATTCTATAGCTCCCTGAATCATTCCAGCCTCGAAATCACATAGAGTCCTCCCAATTGGAGGGGATTGGTAGCAGCTTATGCACTCATAGATATTAATTTTCATCTTGTTAAAGGACTCATCAATTATGTCCAAAAGACCAATCCGCTGCTTTAAAAAGACCCTTGGTAAATCATCAACACTCTTTATTTCGCCGGTTCCGGTTAGCCTCCTCGCAAGGTTATATCCGGCTCCTCTAAGGATCACTGCCCTCAGAGAGGGGCTGTATGAAAGCATGCCGTAGGACACCATCCGGAATGTTCTCACGTATTCGGCATCCTCAGGAGATATATGCGTAAAGAAGGGTCTCCTAACATTTAGATACTCCTCGGGGTTTAACTGAGCAACCTCAGGCATTCTCTTCCTGTTCCTAACTTCTGTTTTATAAATTTCTCTCCATTTTTCAATCAATGTCAAGTATTCACTCTCCATAACCCTTACCTATGAAATATTCTCAATATATTCCTTTAATATTTTCGGTTAAAATGCAAACTCTGAGAGGAGCCTGATGGATTCATGGAGATACCCAAGTATGTCCAGAAATAATTAAAAATGCACACACTAAATTATACTTGGGTGAAAAAATGACCATATATTTGGATAATGCAAACACAACAAAGCCTGATCCACGTGTTATCAAGGCCATGATGGAGTATTTTGAGGAGAAATATGGAACTCCCGGGGGAGAATTCGGACATCTGTTCGATGAGGATGCCAGAGAAGCCATTGAAATCACAAGGGAGAGGATAGCAAGGGAAATAAATGCCTCACCGGAGGAGATAATATTCGTCTCCGACGAAATAGAAGCAGATAACATGGCGATTAAAGGAGTTGCATGGGCTGGGGGAAAGGGAAAAGTTCTTACCAGCAGAATAGAAAGGAAAGCCATTTTAAAAACGGTTGAAAGACTTAGAGAATGGGGATTTGAAACCCATGAAGTCGGTGTTGATAGAGAGGGCTTCATTGACCTTGCAGAGTTGGAGGAAAACCTTGGGGGAGCCATACTATTCGCCACTCACCTCGGAAATTTTGAGATAGGAACTATCCAGGATGTGAGGGCAATTTCGGAGAGGGTACACGATAAAGGAGCGCTCCTCTATGTGGATGCCAATCATGCCTTTGGGAAGGTGAAGATAGACGTGAAGAGACTCGGCGTTGACTTGATGAGCATAACATCCCACCTGATTCACGGACCCAAAGGAATCGCCGCTCTCTACATCCGAAAAGGAGTTAAAATAAAACCCCTCCTCGATGGAGATTTGAGAGAAAGAGGGCTCAGACCCGGAATGATTAACGTTCCCGCCATAGTTGGTTTTGGAAAAGCGGTGGAACTCATAGATTATGAAGATTCAAAAAGAATGGCGGGGCTCAGGGATGAGCTGATAGATATGCTTCTCACAATCCCAGATACCAAATTAAACGGTCCCACGGGAGATAGAAGGCTTCCAAACAATGTAAACGTCTCATTTAGCTATGTAGAAGGTGAGAGCATTTTACTCCACTGCGACATGAGGGGTCTCGTCTTCTCCACCGGTTCAGCATGCTACTCTCAGGATCTCCTTCCAAGCCATGTGATAAGGGGGATTGGAGGATCCTTTGAAGATGCCCACGGCTCTGTCAGACTTGGATTGAGCAAGTGGACGACGGAAGAAGAGATAACCCAAGCCTATGAGATCCTGAAGGATGTGGTTATAAAACTGAGGGAGATAAGCATTTACGGTGGTAAAAAATGATTGGGGTTAATGTAATGGAAAAGCGGAAACAATCAGAGGCCAAGAAATTTGGGGTATCATTATGGAGTTGAATAAAATTAGTATCTATGGTGGTAAAAAATGATAAAGATCGATGTGATTGGAAAGCCATGTCCGGTGCCCCTCAACGAATTCAGAAAAGCCCTAAGGAGGGCTAAAATTGGAGAACTCATAGAGATTGTGGGGACTCACGAGCTTAGCAAAGGCGAGATAGCCATGGCTGCCGATGAGACCGGACAGGAGATAGTGGAAATTGAGGAGAAAGAAGGTGTCTGGAGAATCATCATAAAGAAGGTGAGATAGGTGGAAAGATTTGATGCTAAAAACTGGGATGAAAAAAAGAGAATAGGCTACTCAAGGAAAGTTCTGCAGTATTTTCTCCATCCAAAGAATGTTGGTGAGATTGATAATCCCAGCGTCACCGCCAAAGCCGGAAGCCCCGCATGCGGAGATATGATAAAGCTCTATCTCAAAATTGAAGATGAAAGGATAGTAGATGCAAAATTCAAGAGCTATGGATGTGCTGCAAACATAGCAACGGCTTCAATACTTACGGAGATGATAATTGGAAAGAGTGTGGAGGATGTTAAAAAGATAAAATTTAAGGATATAGTGGAGGCTCTCGGGGGTTTGCCCCAGATAAAGTTCCACTGCGCCGTGCTGGCAGCTGAAGGGCTGAAGCAGGCGCTGGCAAAATGGGATGTGCTTCAGGGTAGAAGAGATATAGATGAAGGCTTTGTAAAGCTGATTTTAGCCGCGGTTATAGATCCCCTCACAGGAGAGAGCGTTCTGCAGGGGCACAAATACAGAGGAGCCGAGATAAGGGGACGACAGATAAAGATAATGCTCAATGTTCCCAAGGATGATCCGGAAGCCGAGATTTTTGAGGAGCAGATAAAGGAAGCCTTCGAAGGTCTGGATGTTGATTTGAGGATTGAGTTTTCTTAACATTATCTCTTCAAGATCTTTCTAGGCTTCTTTGTCTCGGCAATTTTCTTCTTTGTTTCGCTTATGCTGCTCTTCCTCTCCTCCATCTCACCCCTCTTCATAGCTTCCACATCCTCCCTAAACGCCCACTTCAGAAGGGGTGGAGTTATGAGCACGGAGACCGTTATGAATATGAGTGTTGCCGCTATGAATTTCTGGGCATCGCTTTGAGGAATCGCTCCTCCGTGAATGGCCACCATCAAATCCACCAGGGCAACTTCCGTCCTTGGAATTGAACCAATCCCCATCTGGAGAGACTTTTTAAAGTCCCATCCCATAATTATCGCACCAAAACCCCTCCCTGCAACCTTTCCAATGACCGCTATGATGCTCAAGACCGCGGCAAGTGTAAGGGCATCTCTGCTTGCGAAGACCCTCAAATCAAGCATTGCTCCGGTGTAAACAAAGAATATTGGAACCACAAGTCCGTAGGCTATTGATTTAATTTCCTCCATAAGCTTCTTGCCCTCTGGAAGTCTGGACAAAACGATACCCGCCATGAATGCTCCTTCTATTGCCGCATCAAACCAGTGCTGTGCAAGGGCAGAGAAGAGAAACATCAAAGCAAGAACCATTGCTAAAACTCCCTTTTCAACATGAAGCCACTCTGCAAAGCGAAGATACTTATCCACAGTATACCACGCCACGATCCCGGTTATTATAAAAAAGACAGCCATTTTGCTTATCAATCCAAGAACACTCCCACTTCCAACGGCAAATATGATTAGAGCTATGCCCAAGAAATCATCCATGACACTCGCGCTTAAAGAAGCCGCCCCAACTTCGCTCCTCAGAACCCCGAGATCCATCATAACCCTGACCGTTATCCCAATGCTCGTGGCGGTTAGGAGGATTCCACCGGCAAAAGCCTCCCTAGAAGGATATCCCATCAATTTGAGGCCAAACCATCCGAGGATCAGAGGAACAAAAACACCCAAAACAGTTGAAACCGTAGCAATAGAACCCGTTTTTTTCAGCATTTCCACCTCAGTATCAAGACCTCCCAAAAAGAGAAGGAATATTATTCCAAGCTTAGCCAGAAACTCAAATGTATCGCTGGAGTGGAGGGTTAAATATTCCGGACTTACAAGACCAAAATACACGAGGTTTCCGAGAATCATACCCATGAGAATTTCTCCAAGAACTCCGGGAAGCTCAACCCTCTCCATTAAATGGTCGCCTATCTTTCCAAATATGAGTGCTACTCCGAGCGTGAAGAGGAGCCATGTTGCGTCCATTGTGCACCACCCAGCTTCATCAGTCTAAGGAATTCGTCTATGAGCATTCTGAGGCTTACTTCACCAACCAGATGTCCTTTTTCATCAACTATAGCCAGAATCTGAATTTTATAATGCCTCATTCTCTTCAATGCATCCAGAACCGTTGCATCATCTTCGATCGTCATCACATTCCTCTCCATAACATCCTCAGCCCTCTCAGCACCCCCGAGAATTGACTTAAAGAGAGCACTTATATTGCCGAATCTCGCCTTTGTATCCTCTGGAGGGAGCAAAACGTTCATTACATCGAAATACCTTATGACCCCTTCAAGCTCCATATCCTCCCTGCTCTTAACAACCCATACGTGATGCCTCGTTCTCAAAAGCTTCAATACATCCACGAGGGGAGCGTCCAAGGTAACAATGGGCATGGTAACTATAGAGGGCATTATATCGCTGACCCTTATCGAGTGAAATGTTTGAAGGGCTCGCTCTATCTCGGACATATAATTCACCGTCCCCATATCTGTCCAATGAGTATTTAACATTTTTTGAGTCATAAAAAGCATTTATGGATTTTTATGTCCATTTCGGTGCTGTTAGAATAAATATGGTAGGCTGACAGTGGTGGAGGGGTTTTATCCTCTTTTGCGGGCATTATCATAAGCATTCCTCTTATCCTAACAGTATGTCCATTTCTCCTTTCAAAATGGACATCAAAAAAATTCATTCAGTATGAAGGGATTAGAGAAAATTTAAGGGAATCAACTTTAAATCTCAAATACTATGTAAACCATTCGTTAAAAACTCAACTCTTTATAAGGTCCGACTCCTATGATTAAAAGAGGGTGAGGAGAATGCACGAATGGGCGTTGGCTGATGGAATTGTGAGGACTGCAATAGACTTTGCTCAACAGAATGGAAAGGACAAGATTCTGGCTCTCAAGATAGTTCTTGGGGAACTCCAAGATATAGACGAAGGGATCCTAAAGTTCGCCATAGGCGAGCTCGTAAAAGGGACAATAGCGGAGGATGCCGAGATAGAATTCGAAGTTGAGGATGCAGAGTTTAAATGCAGAAACTGTGGAAACCTCTGGAAGCTCAAAGAGGTCAAGGAGAGCTTTGACGATAGAATCAAGGAAGACATCCATTTCATCCCGGAGGTTGTTCATGCATTTCTGGCGTGTCCCGAGTGTGGAAGCCGGGATTTTGAAGTCATTAAGGGGAGAGGAGTTTATCTGGCAGCCATAAAAGTGGAAGGGGATGGAGAATGATGGATCCTAGGGTTAAAGCCATTGAAGGACGCTTGGAAAAGGTCAAGCGCATAATTCCCGTTGTGAGCGGGAAAGGAGGCGTTGGAAAGTCCCTCGTTTCAACGACCCTTGCCCTATCCCTCGCCAAAAAAGGATACAGGGTCGGCCTTCTTGATCTGGACTTCCATGGAGCGAGCGACCACGTCATTTTAGGCTTTGAGCCCAGGGAATTTCCCGAGGAGGATAGGGGTGTGATTCCACCAACAGTTCACGGGATAAAGTTCATGAGCATAGTCTATTACTCGGAGGATAAACCAACACCACTCAGGGGTATGGAGATAAGCGACGCTTTAATAGAGCTCCTCGCAATAACGAGATGGGACGAGCTTGACTTCCTCATAATAGACATGCCTCCAGGGATGGCTGACCAATTCTTGGATGTCGTGAGATTCCTTAAAAAGGGAGAGTTCTTGGTGGTGGCAACACCCTCAAAGCTGGCAGTTAACGTGGTTAGGAAACTCCTGGGATTTTTGAGGGAGCAGAACTTAAACATCCTTGGCATAGTGGAGAATATGATACTCCCTTCGGAGCTACTCCCTTCGGAGCAACTCCCCCCGCACAGCACCATCAAAAATATTGCGAAAGAGTTTGAAATCCCGTATCTGGCGGGAATTCCCCTATACCACGATCTGGACTCCAAAGTGGGGGATGTTAAGAAACTTCTGGAAAGCGAGTTTGGAAAGATAATCGGGGGAGTTCTAGACTCCCTTTAATTTTCTGGTGATGGAAATGCTTGAAGAGCTCGAAAAGTTCTTGAAGGGAGCGAAAAAGGTCATAGTATGCGGGATAGGGAACGATACACGGGGAGATGATGCCCTTGGAGTTTTAATAGCCGAGAATCTCAAAAAAAAGGTGAGAAATCCAAAGGTGACTATTCTGAACTGTGGTGAGATGCCCGAGAGCTATGCTGGCAGGATAATAAGGGAAATGCCCTCCCATGTGATGTTCATAGATGCAGTTCACTTCAACGGGAAACCGGGCGATTTGATATTTGCCGACCCGGAAGGCACACTGGGGGAAACATACTCCACCCACAAGCTCCCTTTAAAGCTTCTTGTTGGATATCTAAAGCAGAATTTGAGGGCAAAGTTCATCCTAATAGGGATACAGCCGAAGCAGATAGGACTCTTTCAAGAGATGAGCCCTGAGGTCAGGAAGAGCATGGAAGCTCTCGAAGAGGCACTATCCCTCCTGCTCTCGTCAATAGGCGTAGAGAACCCATAGACCTATCGCTATTAAGATGGCTCCTGCAAACATTGAAAGCTCCCTGCTTCTCTGGACAAGCTTTTGAGAAACGCTTTTACTCTCACTTATACTCCCCATCACGAACAGGATTATTATGAGTGGCAAAATGAAGAGCAGATTGTACAGTGCCAGAAGAACATAAACGAGACCCCCCACTTTTGAAATCAGTATTGCATATATTAAATAGCTTCCTGCAGAGCAGGGGAGAAGTGTGAAGGAGACTATTATCCCAAGAGTAAATGCACCTATTATTGTGGCGTCTTTGCTGAAAATCTTTCTCCTTGCTTCTTTCTTTCCGGCTATTCTGGAACGTTCCATGTATCCCGTTATCATTGTGTACAGTCCGAAGATTATAGCCAAAATTCCCGCAACCCATGTTGGTATGCTCGTGGAGAAGACAACCAGTCCAACGCCGAGCACATAATATGAAATGTATATGGCTGCCACAAATGCAAGACCCACAGCATATATCCGCCTCTTGGAGACCTCCTTTACGGAGAGGGCTATGAGGAGCATCGTATAAATCACGAATGTACATGGATTTATGGAATCCGAAAGGGACAGTCCCAGAAAGGGGGCTATCAAATTCTTGAGCCCCAAGAGCGTGAGGGAAACTATGCTTATTATGAATGAAAATGCCACTATTGCCAAAAGGACTTCCATATCCTTCTTCATGCTTCCACCATGCTACACTTTAAATTTTGAGGATTTTAGGGTTTCTAAAACCAAGAGTGAAAAACAAAAAGTTAACGCTCCCTCCTAAAGAAAAGAGGCACTAATGCAATTCCCACTATTAATCCGGGACCGCACACGCCATTTGAAGCAGCAGACCCTGTAGACGCAGAGGATGTTGAGGTCGGGGTGGTCGATTCGGGAGAGGATGTGGTGGAGATGGCGGATTTATGCTCAATGAATATCATCTCAAGCATCCTTATATGAGTCTGATTCTTTATGAGGTACGCTTTTCCACCTGTAAAAAGTATTAAACCACCGTTTTCCTCAGAAGTTTTAATGATATCAGTAGTTGCAGAGATATTAAATTCCCCCTCAATAACCGCCTTCAAATGTCCCTCATAAGCTATTCCAATTGCAGGAACACCTGAAATCCCGGTGAGCCTGTAAAGCTCGGAGAAAAGAGCGCCATTTTCATCATTTCCTACGACTTCATAATATGTCAAGCTGCCATCTCCAAACTGCTTTGGGATTTCATCCTTCATTTTTTTACAGTGAGGGCATGTCTTTGCCCCGTACATGTAGAAATGAACTTTCTTTGGATCTATCTGAGTTTCAGCAAGCACGTATGAAACTAGAGAAAGGGAAATTAAGAGTATCATGATAATGCCCATTTTTTTCATACATAATCACCTTCGTATCAATCTGCACTGCAGGATATAAAGTTATCCCTTAATGTACCACAATTTAGAAAAAGTTAAGAGGATCCGAGGGGCAGTGCCTTTCTGACCCTCTTGATTAACTCGCCCTTCTTATCATCATCGTCCAGTGCCACTTCGAGAACCTGATCTATCCTTTCCACGGGTATTATCTCTATTTTCTCGGCTTTGTCCGGGCCCAGAAAGACATCTTTTTCATTGCTCTTTGGAATTATGACCTGCTTTATCCCGGCTTCCATGGCAGCTTCAATCTTCGGCGTCGCACCCCCTATAGGGAGCACCTCCCCCCTGACACTTAAAGAGCCTGTCATTGCAACACTCTGCTTTATCGGAATCTCCTCAAGGGCGGATATGACCGCCGTGGCAACACTTATGCTCGCCGAATCTCCTTCCACACCCTCATATGTCTGAAGGAACTGCACGTGAATATCATAGTTGCTTATGTCCTCACCCTTGTAACGCTTGATTATTGCCGAGACGTTTTGAACTGCCTCCTTGGCTATCTCTCCAAGCTTACCCGTCACTATAATCTTACCCTCTTCTCTGCTCGCTGCGGGTGCAACCACAGCTTCAATTGGAAGCACAATACCGCTCTGCTCTCCTATGACAGCCAGACCGTTTACCCTGCCTATTTCGCCACCCTCACTCTTGATGACCTGATACTCCTTTTTGTTCTCTATGTACCAATCGGCAAGCTGCTTCTCAAGGGGCTTTGCCATCTTCATTGCCTTCAGAACATGCTCCCTCGTAACGTATTTAGCTCCCTCTCTAATGGCTATATCCCCCGCAGCCCTGACCACACCGCCAAGATCTCTAAGCCTCAGAGTTAGGTGTCCTTTTCTTCCAGCTCTCTTTTGGGCTTCCCTCACAATCTCCTCAACCGCGTCCTTGGTGAAGTGGGGTATCTTTCCATCCTTCTTAACTTCCTGGGCAACGAATTGCACGAGCTTTTTCCTGTTCTCAAGCGTGTCGGGCATTGTGGTTCTCATGTAAATCTCATAACCGTAGCCCCTTATTCTCGAGCGAAGTGCGGGGTGCATCTTTTCAACGGTATCCAAATTGCCCGCGGCAATCAGGATGAAGTCACATGGCGCAGGTTCCGTCCTCACCATTGCTCCGCTCGAAAGCTCGCTCTGCCCTGTAATTGACATCTTCTTCTCCTGCATAGCCGTTAGGAGGTTCTGCTGCATTTTTATGTTGAGGGTGGCTATCTCATCTATGAAGAGCACACCCTTATGTGCCCTGTGAATCATTCCGGGCTCAACACGCTCGTGAGCTGGAGTTCCAAGACCACCGGAATTCTTGACGAATATGCCGTTGGCAAGGAGATTTCCTGTCTCTGTAGTCACATTGTAAGTAACCTCCACTTCTTCCCAGCTTTCAATGAAACCTCTTCTCTCTTCCTTCTTAATCCTCTCAAAGCGCTCCTTGAATTCTTCGAGCTTCTCTGCGAGACTTGAATCGGGAACGGCATTGAGATACTTCTCAACTTCCCCGAGGAATTTTCCCCTCTTCGATGGGGAGAGACTTACTGGGACGAACTCAAGGAAGTTAAGCACGTTGTCTATGGATTGTGAGAATACAAGCCTCACCTTGTACTTACCATTAGCTTCGTCCACTCTAACCTTTGCCTCGATTCCAAAGAGGCACAAATGCCATGCTATCTCTTCAAAAAATGGAAGCTTCTTTTCAAGCTCATCGGTAAGCTGGGCTATTTCAAGAGTTCCGTTGAATTTGATGGCATCTTTATAGCGGGCGAATCTTGGTACGCTGCCATCGCCGCTGTAGAGACCATCTATGAAGGCGAGGAAAAGTGACGGCTTAAGCTTGATCCACCACGGAAGCTTAAGCTTAACCTTTGTCTTGTTACCAACGGGAGCACCAAGGGCAACGAAGAACCTTATGACTCTCCTGTCCCACGTCCTGAAGAGAATACTCTCTCCCATAGCCCTACGATTCTCCTTGATCTCATATTCAAACTCTCCAAAGATGTTGCCAAGGATTCTCACGAATTCTTCGATGGCTTCTCTCTCACTTGAAACAAAGCTTAGAGTGTTGAGGTTCCTGTCAATGTTTCCATCGCTGAAAAGGATGCCCATCACTCTGGCTATATCCTCAAGCCGTTCATCATCGCTCTTCAGTGGTAGGAGACCAAGTTTTTCGAGTTCTTCGGCCATTTTCAAGGATTTTGGCTTGGCTCCTTGAGCCCACCAGCGGAGCGTGCTCTCTTTAATGCCAAGTTCCTTAGCGGCCCTCTTATATCCGTTGCCGGTTTTCTCGTAATACTCCTTCCAGCGGAAGTAATCTTTGAGCTTCTTCTCCTCATTGTATGTGCGGGCTACATCAAAGCGGTCAAGGATTATAACGGGAACCCTTATTATCTCGTCATCTTTGGTCAGCTTGCCCGCTTCTTTAAGACCCTTTGTCGTGTATACCTTGTGCTCGGGTGTTACCGCAAGCCAGTAATCCCTCTCAAGGTTCACTATTCTTCTGAGCTTTTGCTTTCCTTCCCTCCTGTTAGCATAGAGGAGCTTCACGAAGCCATCCTTTGTGAGTATTTTAACGTTCTCATTCCTAAAGTCCCTGTAGATAGCCTTAACCTCACCATCTAGCCCTTCTCCCGACGGCTCTTTAAGAGCGCTATCAACGAACTCTTTCAAGGTAACTACTCTTCTTTCACCATCTTTTTCAAGTACAATACTCTCCTTACCGCTAAAACACTGGAACGGGTCGTGTCTAACGTCTCCAAGCAGGGCACCGGCATGGGCACCCGTGGCATCAACGAATGGGGCTTTATTCCTTCCGCAGTTGTCAACTAAGAGTTTTGGAACTAGGGCTTGGTTCCGGAGTTTCATATTGGAAAGGGCCATTAATGATACTATAAGCACAAAAACTCCAAAGAGCAGTGTTTGAGGTCCTGGATCCATTATTACAGCTATAACTATTACAAAGAGCACAAAGAGAAGAAGGTAGGACTTAATGTTTTCCTGCTCCTTTGCCTTCTGCCTGTACTTCTCCACTATCCGCTTACCCTGGCATGCCGGAACGGTTTTAATCCGAGGCATGTTCTCGTCCTCGGGATTTGGAAACACCAGAATATCCTGGAGCTCCTCCGTAGGCAGAAGTTCGGCCATCGCCTGGCCGAGCATTGACTTACCCGTTCCCGGCTCCCCAATTAGGAGAACGTGACGTTTTTGCTTTGCAGCGGTTTTGATAACCTCAACGGCATGTTCTTGCCCGATAACCTGATCTATCAACTTCTCAGGGATTTTAACCTCTTCTGTGGTCTTAAAATCCACTCCAAGATCTATACTATCACCGTTAGCATTTCCATTTAAAGGCTCGCTCATACCTGACACCCTCATCTCTCTTCATGTCCACATGAGAAAAATAGTCTTTATAAAGTTTTGTTTTTTATTGTGGTATAACCGTAGTGAAATATTAATCGACGGTTAATTCATGTCGCGAGAGCCTCAGCTCTCCCAATTGAGGTTATTAAAGCTAGAAATAAGAGAAACATTAAACAACTATTTCTCTATGGTGGAGTACTCGCCTGTTCCTAGTTTGATAGCTGTTTTATAAACACCTCAGCTTTCTTTGGAATTCTTATCCTGACGTATGAAGGATCCACTCCTAAGAAGTCTGCTCCATTTACTGTTAAAATTCCTTTTTGAAGAAAGTAATCATAAGTTTTGAGAGCTTTTTTACCAGC
>NZ_JBMXHE010000005.1:0-2016 GCF_053987695.1 Palaeococcus sp. (in: euryarchaeotes) | reverse complement strand
ATCTGCCGACGCCCCCAGACAGTTGGGTATCTCCACCGAGTAGTTGGCTATCCTGAAGTTGGGCAGCGGGAAGGAGTACTCGCCGAGGAGGAAGGCGTTGTTGCTCCCGTTTGTATCTCCCATGGCCATTATCTCCAGTGTTAGAGTGTAGTTCCCACCTTGGGCGAGCCAGAACAGCTTTCCGTCAAGGGTTCCGTTGGAGAAGCCGCTCAGAAGCCTAACCTCCTCGACTTTGCCGTTCTTCAGAAGCCTGACTTCCACGTTTTCAGGGTGTTTGGAGCTCGTCTTCACCGTGAAGTTGATTTCGGCTACTTCTCCCGGGATGATGTTGCCTATGCTGGCGTTTTCAATCCAGTAGTCACCGGGCCATATTCCAATGTCACCAACATTATCATAACGGTAAGATTCATTTAGGATCTCTTCATCATCGGTAATTACCTTTACATAGACATCTTGGATGGGTAGGGTAATGTGCACCTCCGTGCTTGCCCCGTTAGAGAGTCCTGAAATGGGAACCTTAAAGACGGAGGAAGGGACATCAGGAAGCTGAACTTCAAAGCTCTTCTTTTCAGCCTTGGATACTGCATTTTCCTCCATGGAAACTTTCGAGTAATATCCAGCAAACAAATCACAACTGTACTCGGAATATCTGAGAAGGTTATAGCTCCACCTAATTGTTCCATTCCTAAAGATGACCACTTGAAAGTGCACAGGGTGTTGGGAGGAGTCGTAATCATCATATGTGGAACCAAGCCACTCTATAACGACCTTATCATCAAACTGTACAGCCGCTAAGTAGCCATCCTCTGTCTCAAGATCATCGTCGAGGGCGAATATCACATCACTGTATTGGTATAACATATCCTCGTGAATACCATACTCATCTCCGAGCTTAGGTTCCTCCCATTTGCCTAAAAGTTCTATATAGCCGTTTGTACTCACCGAGATATTAACTATTTCCCTGCCAAAATAGTTCAGAGTAAATGGTAGCTTGTACACAAAAAAGCCATCGTCTGCTTTTAGAACAGCATTTCCTCCTTCAATATAATCCCCCAAATGCACCTCACTTGCATTTTGCAACTCGGATGTTATGTTTATCCATTTGAATGGAATTTGAGCTGGTTGAGGCAGATTTTGAGGCAAAATAACCTTGAAAGTTACGTTAAATGCTTCTGAATCTTCTCCATAGTTCGTTATGTTAGCGTAAACCCTCATATGGGTATTGTTGACATATGAATAATAGACCTCTTCCACTGCTATATCCGGGACATCTGAACTATGTGCCTGAGAAGGGGAACGGACTTCTGTTTCATGCTTGCTATTTTTACTATTAAGATTAATCCCCTTAGCTTCAGCAATAAAGAATGGGTATGAGAAAGTTGAGAAGAGGAGTAGGAGCATAACACCAAAAGCTATAACCCTTCTCATCTTCCTACCCCCTACATTTTTCCTTTTTCAAGGGCTTTTTGAATCTGCATCATGAAAAAAGCCTCTTCAGCTCTCAGCACCTTGATGATGGTCTTCTTATCCACCCCCGTACTTCTGCTTATGTACTCCACGAGCTCTTTCTTTATCTCCCTGATCATTGCCTTTCCCTCTCCGGAGAAGTGTTAATATTATTTTTCGCTAACCAAACGGTCTCTGTGTTCTTTGGGAGAATAGCCGCGGTTGGTTTCTCCCTATCCTCAAATGCTCTGGCAATACAAAACACGAGTGATGTAATAAGAATCCCCGAGCCAATAATTTTGGTGTTCATGCTATCACCTAAGGCTAAATTTACCTAAACTGATACTTACGAGCTGGGTTTGAGAAAATTAATCAAACCCAAAAAAAGCTTTAAGGAAAGAGATTAACCTTATTATGGTGATATTATGGAGCTAAAAGTCCCCTTGAGCGAGAAAGATGTCCTAAAACTTAAAACTGGCGACGTTGTTCATCTTTCTGGAATCATATACACGGCAAGGGATTTAGCCCACAGAAAGCTCCTTGAGCTTGCCAAACAAGATGAACTGCCCT
>NZ_JBMXHE010000004.1:0-31600 GCF_053987695.1 Palaeococcus sp. (in: euryarchaeotes) | reverse complement strand
ATTCAAACCGCCTTTCATTTTTATGCTCAATTTCAAAACTTAAGGATTTTTAGATACTGTCAGGATAAGCAGTAGGGTATTAGGTTTAAATGTCGGATAATACTTCAGAAAAAAGAGGGGGAAAATGAAAGCTGAAACCATCATATACTGGGTGGTTTCAGCCTTAAAACCCTTTCGCCGGAATAAAATCCCAATAAAAAAGAAAATCAGAGCAATCGAATTATACCTGAAAGGCCTCAGTTACCGCCAAATTTCAGAAATACTGGAAATCAGCCACACAACAGTCTGGGAAACAGTTCAAAAACTCGCAAAAACAATTTACCAGCCAAAACTCCTCGCAGTCAAAAAACAGAGAAACTTCATCGCAGTTGACGAGACGGTAATAAAAATTAATGGGCAGAAAAAGTATCTCTGGGCTGCAATTGATGTTGAGAGCAGAGAAATCCTAGCAGTCTGGATTACAACAACC
Organism: Palaeococcus sp. (in: euryarchaeotes); assembly: GCF_053987695.1. NCBI lineage: Archaea > Methanobacteriati > Methanobacteriota > Thermococci > Thermococcales > Thermococcaceae > Palaeococcus > Palaeococcus sp. (in: euryarchaeotes). The sequence continues at coordinate 31,131 of NZ_JBMXHE010000004.1, read as the reverse complement.
AGAAACTGGTGGATTGCCAGAGATTTCATTTTAGTTGTCTTAAAATCCTGTGAGGGTCGGCCTGTTTTTCTGGTTGATGGTGGCCCCTGGTACAAATCTGCCTTTAAATCTTTAAGACTGAATTTTGTTCACGTGACTTTCGGACCGAGGAACAGTATTGAGCGTTGGTTCAGGACTGTTAAGGAGCGGACGAAGCGTTTCTGGAATAATTTCAGGAGTAGTGATTGGAGGAGGGTTCATAAGTTTGTTTTTCTGTTTGCTTTCTGGTATAATTTTGTTAGAGTTCATTCTCGGTTCGGTGGGCCGCCTGGTGATGTGACTGAATGGCTCCAGGAGGTGATGCCACAGTTATCCTGACAGTATGGGTTCTATACATACTGTCAGGATAAGCATTGCAGGTTGGCAATGGTGTGTTTTACCCTCTTTTGCGGGCATTATCATAAGCATTCCTCTTATCCTAAGAGTAAAATAAAGGGGTAATAACCCGCCCAAGTTCATTGACTCCTCCTTCGGAGGTACTCCCCGGGCATGGAATAGTATGTTAAACATGATTTAAGGTTTGCGAAAGTGAGCATGATGTTGGAGATGATGTTGTTAGAACCTCTGACCTCCTCCCCTTTGCGAGGGTTCCAATGAGGTTTGTGGGCCCATCACCATGAGGTTCAGCCCGCATGCAGTTACCCATACCCCAGAGCGGTTATCTCTCCATTCAGAGTTTTTAACCGCTCGAAAGCGGTTTTGAAAGAATGCCGTGTCCTCCCGCACAATAACCCTTTGGTGGCTTCTTCGAAGCCCTATTACGTTACAAGAGGTTCGAATGCCGGTTTTAGAATCCCCACCCCGAGGCTTTCAAAAGAAAAAGGGTAAAAAGAAGAGCGTATCTGGTCTGTATACCTCTACTCCCACGCTCTAACACTTCGTTTTATAACTGCTGGGAATATCCAGAGGTCCTATTGATAATTCTCCTTCATGAAAAGGCTTATATAATCCTTATTTTCTAAAATAAAGTGGTGGAACGCATGAGAATTGTTGAATTGGACATTAAATTGCCCTATGAAAAAAGAGGGAAGATTTTGAGTAAGTTATGTGAAAAGGTTAGGGGTAAAATAAAAGACATACACTTTCTGCCACCAACGGCAACAGGAATAAGTGAAATTAAGATGGAAATAGAAGTTGAAAACGCTCAAAATCTCGTAGGAGAGCTCAGGAGACTTCTAAAAGAAGGCAAAATAACATTTAAAGTTCTTACAGAGGCATAATACTCACTCTTCTTTTTCCCGTCCTGGGGTAATGCCTTTAAATGCTGAGTTCCAATGTTCTTTAGGTGTTGACATGGAGCACATCGAAGAAAGCATAATCCGGGTTCTTGAAAAGATCAAGCAGCATAGACGGCTCTACGAAGCAAATGAAGAAGCTGTAAAGCAGCACTTAATTGGAGAGATTTTTCAAAGTCTTGGGTGGGACATATACAATCCAAATGAAGTTCGCCCTGAAGAGAGGACTGATGAGGGAAGGGCGGATTATGCGCTAATTCTTGATGAAAAAATTGTTTCATTTGTAGAGGCAAAAAACCTCAGTGTGAATGTTTTAAAAAGAGAAAAACCACTAAGGCAACTTGGAAAATATTGTTTTTCTCAGGGTGTCATGTATGGAATTTTAACGAACGGACTTCAATGGATTTCAATAAAAGCCTTTGAAGAGGGTTCCACCCTGAGAGACCGAGTTCTATTTACCGTGGATCTGGAGAAAGAGCCTTTGAAGAAGAGCGCCCTTAAACTCTCCCTCCTGGGCAGGGATCGTATTAAGGATATCGAGAAAATTTCAAGACTTTTGAATTACATGGAGAAGAGCTTTAGAGAGCTTAAAAGAGCGGGATTTTCCGCTGATATGTTATTTGAGTATCTGAAAAGCTCCATTACTCTTCCAGATGACTTCATATCAAAGTTCGTTCTCCTTTCAATGGCATCACCTGAAAGAACTCCCAGGCGATTTTACATACATGACGGCTCATGGAAAAAGCTCCCGCTTAAAGAGGAAAGCTGGAGCGGAGTTATCACCGCTCTGCTGGAGTACATAGTGGAGAACAAAGAGCTTAAGGAAGAGGAGGTAAAGGAACTCGCAGCGCTTTACAAATATTCGGAGAAGATTCCAAAGGACAGAATTCTGCCCCTTTTGAGGAGCATTGAGGAGCACTTTGGAATAAAAATTGGCTTTGAGTTTTAAGCATTCTTGTTTAATATTAAGCTTTCTTGTTTACGGAAATGTTTAAATTCTCTAGGGGTGGGTATTTTTACGGTGGTGCTATGAGGAAAGTCATGTCTCTAATCTTGCTAGGAATTCTGGTCCTTGCTGTGGCCGCAGCTGGATGCATAAGTGGAGAACCCATGGACACGGGGACATCAACAGGAGGATCCTCTTCGAAAGCCGAAATTAAACTAACAATCTTCCACGCGGGTTCTCTGAGTGTCCCTTTCAAGGATTTGGAGGATGAATTTTCAGTATATGCTGAAAAAAACCTTGGAGTTAAAGTTACATTTCAAGACGAGGCAAGCGGAAGTGTCATGGCAGTTAGAAAGGTCACGGATCTTGGAAAGCATGCGGACATAGTGGGGGTTGCTGATTATACACTCATTCCCCAGCTGATGGTTCCAAATTATACCGATTTCTACGTCCTCTTCGCCACGAATGAAATTGTAATAGCTTTTACAGATAAGAGCAGGTATGCGGATGAAATAAATCCGGACAACTGGTACGAGATCTTAGTTAAACCCGATGTTTCATTCGGTTTCAGCGATCCAAATCAAGATCCCTGTGGCTATCGTAGCATCATGGTCACAGAGCTCGCGAGCCTCTATTACGGGAAGTCCATCTTCAAGGAGCTTATAGAAAAAAACACCAACATAGTGGCAAATGGAAGCGAGATTTACGCTCCGAAGGAAATTCAGGTTAGGAATAAGCGCCTTGTGATAAGACCAAAGGAAACGGATCTAACTGGTTTGGTTGAAAGCGGGAGCTTAGATTACTTCTTCATATACAAGAGCGTTGCCGAGCAGCACAATCTTAAATACATAGAGCTTCCGGAAGAAATAAACCTCAAGGACTTCACAAAAGCCGATTACTATGGTCAAGTAAGTATAACCCTCGGCTCGACGGGCAAGAAGATAAAAGCCAAACCCATTGTTTATGGGGTAACTGTTCCTAAGGATGCTCCAAACAGAGAGCTCGCCCTCGAATTCCTGAAATTCCTGTTAAGTAACAAGGGAAAGGAAATTTTTGCCAGAAATCATCAGGAGTTCATAAATCCGCCCGTAGCCTTTGGAAATGTGCCGGATGAGATAAAAGATCTGGTAAAAATAGGGGGCTGACAGCCCCTTTAATGTATCCTGCTCTCTATTTAACAAAATCATTAAACAATGCGGAATTTTTAAATAGGGGGTTCCATCCACTTTAAGGGGGTAACCATGGGACGCGACTACACCACTGCATTTTTTGCACTGCTTGGGAGTTTCTTGGTACTCTACATAGTTCTTCCCATATTTGTGATTTTCCTGAAACAGGCTTTCGATATGGAGATGGTGTTTAAAACTCTCCATGATCCCTTAGTTTTGGAATCCCTAAGAAATTCTCTTATAACATCAACAGCCACCATGGTAATTTCCCTCTTCTTTGGAGTTCCCCTTGGTTATGTGCTTGCCAGAATGGATTTTATGGGAAAGAGTGCAGTGCAGGCAGTTGTTGATGTTCCCATAGTAATACCCCATTCCGTCGTGGGTATAATGCTCCTCGTGACCTTTTCAAACAGGATTCTGGATAGCTATGTAGGAATAATAATGGCAATGCTCTTTGTTTCTGCACCTTTTACAATTAATGCAGCTCGAGATGGATTTCTAAGCGTTGATGAGAAGCTTGAGTATGTGGCGAGAACTCTTGGTGCTTCAAAGCTTAGAGCCTTCTTCACTGTGAGCCTTCCTCTCGCCCTTCCAAGCATTTTCAGCGGGGCAATAATGACATGGGCGCGGGCTATAAGTGAAGTGGGCGCGATTTTGATAATAGCTTATTATCCCAAGACGGCACAGGTTCTCGTTATGGAATACTTCAACAACTACGGGTTGAGAGCATCGAGACCTATATCCGTAATATTGATAGGCATGAGCTTAACAATCTTTGTGCTTTTGAGATGGATAATAGGAAGAAAAGGCCAATGAGATGGGCAATAGAAAAATCACCATCTTCCCCTTCCGCGCCCCATTCCTCTGCCCATGCCACCTCCTTCGGGGCCGAAAACCGCCTGGGTTAACTCTCCTCTAAAAAATGCTTGGATAGCCTGTTCAACCGTCATATTTGGAGCAGCAGAGACGAATCTTATTCCCGAAGCTTGAAGGACTTGGGAAGAGTTTGGTCCAAAGGTAACCCCTATAACAAGCCCTGCACCTTGATTTATGCAAAACTGTGCCGCTTGAATACCAGCCCCTCTAGGAGCATTTATTCCCGGATTTGGAACCACTTGAACATTGGAAATGTTTCCATTTTCATCCACATCTACTATTGTGAAGGTCTGAGCCCTTCCAAATGCCTGACTCACAAAGTCATCCAATCCTCCCCTTGTGGTTGGAACTATAATGCGCATGAAAATCACCTCTGGTTTGTTTGAAGTTCGGTTTGTCTAATCTAATTTATAAAGTTTTATGCGATGGGTATGGTACTGTTAGGAGTTTTGATAATGCTCGTAAAAGAAAGTACTGGCAAGCATGCCACAATTGTCCCAACAGTATCATGGCTACAAAAACCTCGGCCCTCTTAAAAACTCCCTCAAAACAAGAAGGGCTATCAAGCCCAGTGCATAGGGAGCCGCAGCAATAAAGAGCTTTATCAAAAAGTAGACTATGCCAATTAGCAGCAGCAAATCAAGCAACCCGTAAGCTCCTCTGGGAGAAGCATAAAAACCTCTACCTCTTGGCATGATACCACCTCAAAATAGAAAAGAAGGGGTTTACCACCACCTGAAGAATCTGGCAAGCCAGCTTCTCCTGTTTGGCATTCCTGTCCAGGGGCAGTAGCCAAGGCGAGCCCCCAATCCATGGCCTCCTCTTCCTCTTCCAAATCCTCTTCCTCTACCTCTCCCAAAGCCAAATCCCCTTCCAAAGCCAAACCCATAACCATAGGCGGGATATGGCGGCATAGGTGGATAATACTGTCCGGCTTGTGCTGGCACTGGACCATAAGTGGGGGCTTGTGGAAACACTGGCGCTGTTTGAGATGGCGCTTTACCCTGTATAACGCTCTCAACAGCTTCCTTTATTGGAGTCCCTGCTGGGAATGTATAGTATTTGATCCCTGCCGCTTGAATAGCTCCTATAGCGTTTGGGCCTACTTGAGCTGCTATTACTGTATCAACACCCTCATTTATGAGCATTTGTGCAGCCATTGGCCCTGCTCCTCCTCCCGCGTACGCTGCTTGATTTTGAAGCGTCCTGACATTCCTTATCTCATTATTCTCAACATCCACAATCGTGAAGACGGGAGCTCTTGCAAAGACAGGGGCCACCGTATCCTCCAATCCTCCTCCATTTGAGCTCGGTATTGCAATCTTCATTTTCATCACCTCCTTCTATTATGTGCATATGCACAAAAACTTAAAAGCTTTTCGGCTAGCCTAACAAAATGGTGGAATTTATAAACTCCTCTACGTAAAAATATCTAGGATGATCATGTACCTGCGGAAAGACCTCATCAAGCCGCGCATTTATCAGGAGGTTATATTTGCCAGATGCAAGGAAATAAACTCCCTAGTCGTTTTGCCAACAGGACTGGGGAAAACATTGATTGCCCAAATGATAGCAGATTATCGGCTTTCTAAATATGGGGGCAAAATTTTGATGCTGGCACCTACAAAACCCTTAGCTCTCCAGCACAGAGAGAGCTTTGTTAGACTCTTTGATGTTCCTATAGAAAAGGTAAATATTCTCACAGGAGAGATTTCTCCAAATAAGAGGAGTGAAATCTGGAGAAAGAGCATCATAATAACTGCAACCCCCCAAACCATAGAGAATGACCTGGTCGTGGGACGCATCTCCATGGAGGATGTTTCTCTTCTGATTCTCGATGAAGCCCACAGGGCAGTCGGGAATTATGCATATGTTTACATAGCGAGGGAATATATGAGACATGCAGAACATCCTCTAATCCTCGGATTAACGGCATCTCCAGGCAGCAGTGAGGAAAAAATCAAAGAGATTGTAAAAAACCTTCACATAAAACACATTGAGGTTAGAAATGAAAATTCCCCCGACGTCAAGCCCTATATCCAGGGAATAAAGTTAAACTGGGTTGAAGTGGAGCTTCCCGAACTTTACAAGGAGGTCAGAAAACTCCTGAGGGAAATGCTCAGGGGAGCGCTCAAACCTCTGAAGGAAGCCGGATTAGTCAGCTCCTATTCGGCGGATCTGCCCAAAAAAGAAGTCCTCGAAGCCGGGAGAAAGATAAATGCCGAGGTTGCTAGAGGAAACTATGGTATTGGGAGGTTGATGCTCTATCAGGCGATGGCAATGAAGCTCCATCATGCAATAGAGCTTTTGGAGACCCAGGGCTTGAGCACCTTGGCGGCTTATTTGAGAAAGCTTCATCACGAGGCTAAAGGAGGAAAAACAAAGTCCGCAAAGATCTTGATGGAAGATGCCAGGATGAAGAAGGCAATCTATCTCTTAAATCAAGCCAGGGAGCTCGGTCTCGACCATCCCAAAATGGACAGGCTCTTTGAGCTCATCGAAAATCAGATGAATCAAAAGCCGAACTCCAAGATAATAGTCTTCACAAACTACAGGGATACTTCAAAAAAAATTGCAGCTGAAATTAATAAGAGAGGATTTAAAGCCGTTCGCTTTGTTGGTCAGGCAAACAGAGTTAAGGATAAAGGAATGAATCAAAAAAAGCAGAAAGAAGTTCTTGATCTGTTCTCCCGAGGGGCTTTCAATATTTTGGTTGCCACAAGCGTAGGGGAAGAAGGTCTGGACGTGCCCGAAGTTGATCTTGTAATCTTCTATGAACCTGTTCCCTCAGCAATAAGAAGTATCCAGCGCCGTGGGAGGACTGGGAGGCACATGCCCGGAAAAGTAATTATTCTAATGGCTAAAGGAACCAGAGACGAGGCGTATTACTGGAGCGCCAGGAGGAAGGAGAAGGTTATGTTTGCCACCCTTAGGAAGGTGGAGAATATGGTGAAAAGGGAAAAGCAATCCTCGCTTCTGGGTTTTGTTAGAAGAAAAGAGGAGGTTGGAGAAGAACAGCAAAAGCCCCACTTTACAAGGAAAAAGGGCATTGTGGTCTATGTGGATTCAAGAGAGCTCAAAAGTCAGGTTCCCAAGCATTTGAAAGATTTGGGTTCGGAGATTCAGGTGAAAACACTCGATATTGGAGATTATGTTGTGAGTGAAGATGTGGCAGTGGAGAGGAAGTCGGCAAACGATTTCATACAGTCCATAATAGATGGCCGTCTCTTTGAACAGATGGGGCGCTTAAAGGAAGCGTATATGAGACCGGTATTGATCGTGGAAGGGCAGCTCTATGGTATTCGAAACGTTCACCCCAATGCAATAAGAGGGGCTCTGGCAGCTGTTGCCCTCGACTGGGGAATTCCCTTGCTTTTCTCAAACGATGCCCGAGAGACAGCCCAGTTCATCTACCTAATAGCCAAGAGAGAGCAGGAAGAGAGAAAGAAAGAGGTTTCCCTTAGAGGGGAAAAGAAGGCGCTAACTCTGGGTGAGAGACAGAGGCTCATTGTGGAAGGACTTCCAAATGTCTCAGCTACACTTGCAAAACGCCTCTTGAAACACTTTGGAAGCGTTGAGAGTGTATTCACTGCCACCGAGGAGGAACTTATGGAGGTGGAGGGAATAGGTGAAAAGAAAGCCAAGGAAATAAGGAGGGTGATTACTGCACCTTATGTGGAGGAGGACTAAAGGAGCGGCTTCCTTTTGACCCTTCCTCCCGGCTTTTCCTCCTCGAAAATCTCGGCTGTGAACCTGTAAACCTTTGTGGTTTCTTCGAGCCAGCAATCCGGGGGGAGTCCCGCCTTCCAGCATGTCTGGCTCAAAAATTCCTCCTCATCCCATCCCCACTCTACAGGTACCTGCGGAAGTAAAAGCCCGCTGTAAATACCCTTCTCGACTATCAAGCCATCCCTTCCAACTTTAATCTTGTTTGCCCTTTCCCTAGGTTTTCCTTCTATAAGTTCAGGAGGTGTGAGGACACTAACCTCAAGAACCAGAGAGTCCAGCTCCCTCTCCTCCACGGGAGGAAAGCGAGGATCATCAAAGGCTGCATAAATCGCCGCTTTTATTGTGGCTTTTACCAGGGGGTAGATAGGCATGGGAAATCCAATACATCCCCTAAGGGCCCTTTGTGGGGGAACATTATAGCGATTCAGCGTAACAAAAACCCCCATCTTTTCCCAGAGTTCCTGAGGCGTATCCTCCGGGGGCTCAATTTCCTTTCCATTTTTCAGATACCCTTCTATTGCCTTTCTCGCAAGCCTGATAAGAAACTCACCATGTTCGTCGCTAATTTTATACATATCATCACCCTTTAATGGTTCCCCCTCAAAATATTTAATATCACCGCTGGAGCGGGATTCTTTCCACTTCAATCCTGTCCCATGTGGGATATTCCTCGATGATATAAAAGCGCACATCACCTTCAATCGCATCTACAATCTCCAGAGCAACTTCTTCTGGCATTTCTATGCGCTTCTTCTTTTTATTTACATAGAGCCATTCCTCGGGAACGCCCGCTTCTTCAACAAGCAGTGAGTAGAGTTCTTCCAGATCCTCATACTCTGCCACTCCAAAACGGAGGGTTCCATCTTCCGTCATCTCCTGGTATTGCCTCGCAACATTTCTCGCCATTCGCTTTAGACGGTTCCTCAGCTGGACGGCATCCTTAAGCCTGGCGGTGCAGAGGTGATAGTTCAAATTGGTGTTCTTCTCACCCCATTCAAGTATTTGAATGCCAAGCTCCAGGCTTCCTTTTATCGCCGAGCTTTCATTGCTTACCGGTTTAAATCCTCTATCAAAGAGCGCCCTTAGATTTGTCTCACTGAACTCAAGCTCGTTTATATTGAGGAACTTTGCTCCGATGGAATCGAGAAACCCTGCATACCACTTTATCCTATCTCCCTGACCGGGAATTGAAGGAACTTCCCCCCCAAACTCCCAATCAAAATCCCGGGCGTTTTTGATATTTTCAATCTCCCTTTGGAAGAGCTTTGATTTTGGGTTGAAGAGGTCGGGATGAAAGCGAATCTCATCCAGGCCCGCATCGTAGAGTTTTTCAAGGGTTTTTCCGGTAGCTAGAGCTCCCGTTGTGTAGAGATGTATGTGAAATTCCTTTCCAAAATTTTCCTTCAATAGCTTGATATATCCCACAGTCCTGTCGAGCCTCGCCAAAGGATCTCCTCCCGTCACACCAGCTCCGAGAGCTTCCTGAATTCTGGCTTCCTCAAGAATCTCACGCTTTTCGTTTACCGGTCTCTCATTGGCGTATACGACATCCCCTCTTCTCCATGGGCTCAAAGGACAATAATAACAATCTCTGGGGCATATTCCCGTAGTAAAGAGCACGAGCTTTGCTCCTTTAACACAGAGCTTGCATCCCTCAGGTAGCTCCCCCACAACGTATGAATAATAACCGCTCTCCCTCATGAACCCACCAAAAGAAGAGGGAAAAAATACCTTATAAACCTTCACCGGACAATTATTCGATCCAATCTGATTTAACCAAAAATGATTTGAGGAGCTGGTGCATGATTATTTGAGGATTGTAACGAGCTCTTGGATATCCTTATTGCTCATTATTGCTTCAACTTCTTCCAGTATCTTGTCTTTCTGATTCAGTACCAAGGAGGGAGCTTCTATATCTCCGGGGATTATTATATGGATGTTTCCATACTTGAGCTTGGAAATTCCCAGGGTGCTGAAGAGAAACTTTTCATATTTCCTTATACCCTCATGCAGGAATTCCTCCATCACCTCCTTGGGGTATTTCAAATCTCCCCTCTTTAATGTCAGGGCGATATCCATTTTCAGTGCTTTTTTCTGTCCGAAATTTGTGTAGAACTCTTGAGCAGAGATAACAAAGCTCTCGACCTCTATTCCTTTCTCCTTTAGGAAAATTACAATTCCTCTGCCAAATCTCCTGAGCTCGGGGGTGTACCCATCCGGCGCATCCACCAGTATTTTTGATTTTTCATTTGTGGTTTCAGCGGAGGTTGTGAAATCTATTTTCAAGCCTCCTTTTGGTATGTAGAAAATAATGTTTCTGTCTCTGAATTTTTCATTTACCCTCTCAATGGCTTTATACACCACCGATTCTATTACCACCTCCTGATCATAGATAATATAACTCTTTGAATCATCCACCGCCAGATAAGTTGGAATGAGCAAAACCCGCCTCCCATCACTTAAAATTCTCTCCTCTGCCCTAACCAAAAATTTGACAACCTCCATTCCCAGAGTACGAATACCCCTAATGACATTATCCACATAATCGGAACGAATAATTTTGTGATACTGTTGATTATCAGCGAGAATTATTACCTCCTCAACCATTCTCTCACCACCACAACCTCTCTCGTTGTTGGATATGTAACAACATGTATATAAATTTTTCCCAAAAATTTAGACAAATTATAAAATACCCGCCAAATTATTGGAAAATTTGTATAAACACTGCTAAAAATTTGGAAATAATACAAAACACATTGTAAAAAATACAACAACAAATCAGGCTACATCCGTCTGTTCATATATGGAAACGTCCTTAATGTGCTTTATCAGCGTCTGATAAAAGAATTCCTTCATATTACTGGTCATATCATCATCGAGCAGAATATCTGCCTTCCTTGTTGATTTATAGTTTATCCTGTCTGCAGCTCTTATTAACCTCTCCAATATAGGAAGGAGCTGGATCATCAGGGCCCTGAAGAGCTCTGGGTATGCCTCTTCCTCTATCCCTTCGTCGCTCTCCAAGCCAATATAGAAGAGGTATCCCGACATCTGGACCATCATAACAAATTCAGTCTCGGCTATCTCAACGAAGGAAAAATTGTAATTCTTTGATTTGGCTGCGGCAATCATGGCTCCCTTTATGGAAATGATGACACTCTCCCCGTCTATGTCAAATATTAGGTCCTTTGCGAGCTCTCTCTGTGCTATCCCATAGAGGTTTATCATAACTATCCCCCTCTTATTCTGGATATATTTCCCTTTAAATCTTAGGTTAATTTAAATGTGGACTTTTATAACTGCCGGCACCAGCCGACTGAATTCTGAAAAGATTTATATTTCTCTCCACAACTTACCAGTGGGGTGATTGAATGGATCCTAAAAAAGCTGTCTTCAAAGAATCATCCATAGAAGGATTAGAGGAGATTCCCATAGAGGGGCCATGGCTGGAGGATTTGGGGAGATTGGAGGAGATTGTAAAAGGTTACACAAGAATAGGGTTTCAAGCTACCCACCTGGGGAAGGCCATTGAAATCTGGAAGAAGATTGAGAAAAAACGCGAGAAGGGTGAAGAAGTCCGGGTTTTTTTGGGATATACCTCCAACATAGTCTCTTCCGGATTGAGAGAGGTTATAGCATATCTCGTAAAACATAGAAAGGTTGATGTCATTGTTACAACTGCCGGCGGAATTGAGGAGGATTTCATAAAAGCTCTGAAGCCATTCATTCTTGGAGAGTGGAATGTTAATGATGCCTGGCTCAGGGAGCACGGGATAAACAGAATCGGCAACATCTTTGTTCCGAACGATCGCTATATTGAATTTGAAGGATATATGAGGGAGTTCTTCGATAGAATACTCGAAATTGAGAGAGAGCGTGGAGCTGTTACGGCAAGCGAGTTTATCCATGAACTTGGCAGATTTATGGATGAGAAGCTGGGAAAAGAGAAAGAGCACTCGATACTCTACTGGGCATATAAGAATGGAATCCCCATATTCTGCCCTGCAATAACGGATGGATCAATAGGGGACATGCTTTATTTCTATAAAGAGGAAAAGGGGGATAGAGAACTCCTTATAGATGTTGCAAATGATATAGTCAAACTAAACAATCTCGCCGTTGAAGCCAAGGAAACTGCATCCATAATCCTCGGAGGCTCCCTCCCAAAGCACTCGATAATAAATGCAAACCTCTTTAGAGAAGGAACAGACTATGCAATATACATAACCACAGCGATACCCTGGGATGGCTCTTTAAGCGGCGCTCCACCAAGTGAAGGAGTAAGCTGGGGGAAAATTAGGGCAAAAGCAGATTATGTTGAGATATGGGCAGATGCAACGCTGGTATTTCCAATCTTAGTCCACATGGTGATGAAAACATAGATTAAGGGATAGAAACACAAAAGAAAAGAAGATTCACTCCAAAGCTTCTTGGAGCTTCTCGAGAAACATCTTCTCGGGATAGGCTCCTTCAAAGGAGACCTTATCCTCTCCATCAACCCTTATTACGACCTTGGGAACTGCCATAACACTATATCTATCTGCAAGTTCTGGATACTCAATTGCTTCCACCATATCTCCCAAAATCCTGTTCTCCCCGGCGAGTGCATTTTCAAGCGCAAACTTGTGAGCCATTCTAACGGCCATCGGGCAGTAGGGGCATGTTGGAGTAACGAAAACGTATATCTGAACGTCCTTTCCAATGTTCTTAAGGGCTTCCTTTGTCTCGGGCATTAGATCCGTGCTGGCATTTGAAACATCCACTATATCCTCTAGGAATGCCCCGAATTCATGTCCTGCTGGAAGACCAAAGAACCTGACGCCCAAATCCTTCCCATCTTGTGTTATTACGGTTACAGGAGCCATTGAGATCCTGTACTTCTCGGCAAGCTCTTTTTCACTGTCAAAGTCATGGATTTCATATGAGACCAAATCGCTGAGCTCGCTGATTTCTTGGACGAGTTGCTTCAGCTGCTCGCAGTACTGGCAGTGATCCTTCCCCGTAAAGACAATAATCCTAACAGGATTAATTAACTTTGAGAAGAACTCTTCCCTAATAACCTTCTTATCTCCATCACTTATCAATCCCATTCTTCACACCTCCAATTCATCTAAAGGTTTATAACCTTCGGATGCAACATTTAATTAAATCTTTGCCAATTTAAAGTTATCAACCAATGGTTTAGGTGAACAATATATAAGCTTTACGCTACAAATTTGGGTAGGTGGGAACATGACTGAACCCGATATATTTTACATCATAGGGAATAAAGTTAGAAGGGATTTATTGAGTCACCTGACATGCACTGAGTGCTATTTTAGTCTCTTGAGCAATAAAGTTAGCGTCTCATCTACTGCCGTTTCAAAGCACCTGAAGATAATGGAGAGGGAAGGGGTTATCAAATCCTATGAGAAGGATGAACACTTCATCGGTCCGGCACGAAAGTACTACCGTATAACCCTTTCAAAAACATACATCGCCAGCGTGACCCCCAACCTCTTCTGGTACAGCGGGGTTGAGCTAAAAGATACCCTCGAAGAAATGAAGGAGTATTCTGTAGATTTAAGGGATTTAAAAAAGAGCCATGAGAACCTGCAGGAGATGGTAAGCGACTTCATCAAAGCCAACAGAAAATTAAAGGATGTTATTGATGCCCTCAGGGACGTTGAGAGCTACAGAAATCACCTAGTGAAGAGAATAAAAGAAACATACCTTACTGAAATAGGAGATATGACCCAGCTCGCAATCCTCCACTACCTCCTCCTCTACGGGGAAAGCTCCGTGGATGATCTGAGTGATGTTTTGGATCTGAAGGAAAGGGAAGTTTTAAGGAAGGCGGAGGAGTTGAGCAGGTTTGTTCCGTTAATCATAAAAGATAACTTTATTAAGATAGATGAAGCAGAGTTAAAAAAGAAGCTCCAAGAGTAAGATGGTAGGGGGGTTTGAAATGCCACTTCCAAAGGTTAAAATCGATGTAATCAGGGAAAAGTGCTATCTATGCGGCTCATGTGTTGCGGTCTGTCCGAAAGAAGCTATAATAATAGAGAATGACGAATGGGTGTTTCTTCAGGAAAAATGCATCTCATGTAAGTTCTGTGTTTTAGCTTGTCCCGTAGGTGCTTTAAATGCTATACCACTGGAGGAGGAATGAGCTATGCGTTACGATGTTGTTGTAGTAGGTGCAGGTATCGCAGGTCCGATATTAGCAAGAAATCTCGCAAAGCAGGGATTCGATGTTCTCATGATTGATAAGAAAGCAGAGATCGGTTCCCCAAAGAGATGCGCGGAAGGACTTGGAATTGGAAACTTTAAAAAGTATGATATTCCTCTGGACAAACGCTTTATAAACAGAGAGATTTACGGTGCCGCTATCTATTCTCCAAACGGACATAAACTTGAGCTTAGATACAACAGGGTAAGTGGAGTTATTCTGGAAAGAAAGATCTTCGACAAGATGCTCGCTTACTATGCCGGCAAAGCCGGGGCGGAGGTTATGGCGAAGACAGAGGCAACAGGACTTATAAGAAGCGACGGGAAAATCAAGGGGATAAAAGCAAGGCATGAAGGAGAATCCCTAGAAATAAATGCGGATATAATTGTTGCAGCGGATGGTGTGGAGAGCAGGGTTGCAAGGTGGGCAGGTATAAACAGCTTTTTACCCCCTCACGAGCTCGACTCTGCCTACGAGTACGAGATGATTTTGGAGGGCTTTGAGTTTGACCCTGATATGATACATCTCTATTTTGGAAATGAAGTTGCTCCAAGAGGTTATGTGTGGATATTCCCCAAGGACGATGACAGGGCAAACGTTGGAATTGGAATCAACGGGGATAACCCTAACACAGCCAAATACTACCTCGAAAAGTGGCTAAAGGAGAACAACATTAAGGGTAGCAAAATCCTCGAGGTAAATGTCGGCGGCGTTCCCGTTGGAGGCTTCTTGAAGGAGCTCACAAAGGAAAACGTTGTCGTGGTTGGGGATGCTGCCCGTCAGGTGAACCCGATGCACGGTGGAGGAATGGCCGAGGCAATGGAAGCCGCTACAATAGCATCAAAATGGATTTCAAGAGCACTTGAAGAGGGAGACCTGAGCCTTCTCGAGAACTACACCACCGAATGGTGGGCGAATGACGGGGAAAGACTCATGAAGGTGCTCGAGATAAGGAAGATAAGTGAAAAACTAAGCGATGATGAGCTGGACGCTGCCGTGCAGGCATTAAGCGGAGCAGATGCCGAGAAACTGGCTGCAGGAGACTATAGGCAGGTGTTTAAAACACTTATAAAGCACCCAAAAATTCTCCTAAAACCAAAGATGCTCAAATTATTGCGGGAAGCTCTATAGCTCTATTCCCTTTACTTTATCACTGACATATCCCTCAAGAATCTCCACTTTAACTTCTCTGCTTTCCCCGGTCAAGTCACTCATAAGTTCAACACCCTTTGCGTAGTCCCAGAGCCTTCTCTTTGCATCGTCGTCGATTTTTTCGCACATGATTATGATTTCCCTCTCATTCTCCCTTGAAACAATATCTATAACCCTCTTTGCATCACTGGCGGTAAACAGACCTTTCTTTTTAAAGAGCACGTACATCACCATAATTGTTTTATTATGTAATTAAATGATTAAAGATTTAAAGAAAAATCATTCGAAGAGATCTTCGAGCTTGACATCGATTTTGTCGGGGATGAATGGAAGAACGTGCCTTGTTGTTTTCGGTGAGTAAACCTCGTCCCTCTTGACGAGCTCCATGACCTCTTCCTTGCTCGGCGCTTTCCTTATGAAGACATAGTTAATCTCTTCTTTATCCATATCCTCCTTGGCATCCTCCTTAAGACCGTAGTAGATGAGCTCTATCTCTCCCTCAACGCTCATCTCATCGAGAACCTTGCTGACCTTCTTCTGCTCCGGGATGCCTCCGGGAATTTCATAGGCTTTGTCCTTACCAACTAGAGCAAAAGCGATCTCTCCACGCTCGGCTTTTTCTTCAGCCTCGTTACTTTCAATTATTTCAAGCCCTTCCTTTTTCAAGCGCTCAATAACCTTGTTCAGGTCCCCCTTGAAAGCGGGATACCATGTGTAAACTTTAACATCATCACTGAAATAGTCCAAGATCACGGATGGTGCCTTCTTAGCGCCGAGCTTTTGGAGCCCTGCCCATCTGTGGTGTCCATCCACTATTAAATATAAGTCCTCCCCTGGGACCTTCGCCAAGAGCATAGGCTTCCAGAAGATTCCTGACCCGGTTACACTTTCAACAAACGCCTCAAGCTCTTTTTGAACGAGTTGCTCGTGAGGCTTCATCTTATCGAGCTCAATAAAAACATAATCAACCTTTTTTATGGGGATGTCGTATTTTGGAACTTTTTCCACTCCCATTTTCAGACCTCCGTCGAATCTTTCAATGTTGTAAAACGTTTCATTAAATAAAAACCTTGCCATCCCGTGATATCTATAGCAAAAGAGATTTAAAGGAAAGAAAAATACACTTTCTTTTGATTGACCATGATAACGGTTAGTGTGAGAATCCCTGACAGGAGTGCAAAGGCGATAATAATAAATGCTCCTCCCAAGGCATATTTTTTGATAGAAAACCTGCTCACGTATAAAAAAAGCTATGGAAGGTGGGAAACCTCGGAAAGCCTTTATGATGCATACGAGCGCTCTTTTCCTCTCGGACTTATCCCCCGCATCAGAGAGTTTTTGAAATCCAAGGGTATGAGGCTCAGAGTCAGAGATGAGAGAAGGATCTATTCCATACCTCTGGAGGCGGAGTGGAATGAAAAAATTGTGCTTAGACCTTACCAGAAGAGGGGTGTTAAAAAGGCTTTAAAGGAAGGTATGGGCGTTCTGGCTTTGCCCGTTGGAAGCGGGAAGACGATAGTAGGATTGAGGATAATCTATGAACTCGGAATTTCTGCATTGATAATAGTGCATACAAAGGAACTTCTCTATCAGTGGGCGGAGCAGATTGAGAGGGTTTTAAATGTTAAGCCCGGGCTCATAGGGGATAACAAATGGGAGGAAAAACCGGTAACCGTAGCCATGATCCAGACCCTTCTCTCGAGGGGCGTTGATAAGCTTGAAATTCCCTACGGAGTCGTGATGTTTGACGAGTGCCACAGAACTTCGGCGGCTCAAAAATTCTTTGAGGTGGGAACCGCTTTGACCCAGAAGTACCGCTTTGGGCTCTCAGCCACTCCATGGAGGCGCGTTAGGGGCGAGGAAATCAAGATTGAGGGGGTTATAGGTCCCATAATCTATGAAATTAAAGCAGATACTCTCATAAAAGAGGGCTTTCTGGCCAAGCCGAAGTTCAGGGTCTTGAGGTATGAATCCGAGAAGGTGCCCTTCAGCGAGCGCTATAAGGAATTCTATGAAGAAATGGTGATGAACCACAAGGCCAGGAATAATGCCATAATCAAAGAGGCGGTCAGGCTTGCCAGACAGGGACACAGAGTTTTGATCGATGTTAAGAGAATTGAACACGGTGAGAATCTTGTAAATGACCTTAAAAAACACGGTATCAACGCCGAGTTTCTGAGCTCTCAGACATCCAACAGGTGGGAGATACTCGAGCGTTTCAAGAGGGGAGACATACACGTGCTCGCATCAACGCTTTTAAAGGAAGGTGTCGACATTCCCGAGATCTCCGCTATAATACTTGCAGGTGGCGGTAAGAGTGACGTGATGACAATACAAACCATAGGAAGGGCTTTGAGGCCAAAGGAATCAGGGGGAAAGGCTATAATTGTGGATATACTCGATGATGATCCCCTTCTCTACACCCACTTCATAGAACGTCAGAAAGCACTCATGTGCTATTACGGGAAGTACTATGATAAGGCTCTCGTAAAAGAGTTTGGGATAGGAGCTAAAGGGCATTGAACCACTCCTCAAAGAGGGCAGCTCTCAAAAATGCTCTGGAGAAGCGTTCAAAGAACTCCCTTTTTGCTTTTTCAACTGAGCTCTCATCTATTTCAAATCTTAAACTTGGATATTTAATTTCCCAGAGAACCAGATTTTCTGCAGGTGCCGGAGGGAGCTTCCTATCAACCTTGAGATTTAGCATGTCCTCAACCTCACCCTCACTCAAGCAGGAGAGGCCGCACATCTTCAGAGCCGTCACAATTCTCCTTATCATCTCCCAGAGAAAGCTCTCTCCCGAGAACTCCAGAACTACCAGCTTGCCTTTTTTGGATATTTTAATATCATCCAGCGTTCGAACAGGATTTTTAAACTGCTCAAGCCTTGCAAAGTTGGAGAAGTTGTGGGTTCCTATAAAGAGTTTGGAGCATCTTTTCATGGCATTTAAATCAAAGCCCTCATCCACCATATAATACCTGTAAATCTTTCCTTCCGCCGAGTACCTGGGGTGGAAATCCTCTCCAACCCCAGCAATCCCGAGAACCCATATGTCCTTCAGATGATGGTTTAAAATCCTTGGCTGCACCAATTTTAGATTTTCCGTGTCAAAGGAGACCACGTTCCCGAAGGCACTTACCCCACGATCGGTTCTTGATGCTCCTTTAAAGTTGTTTTCCCTGGGCCCTTTAATTATGTCAAGCTTCTGGAGCGCTCTGATCAGCTCTCCTTCGACGGTTTTGACACTTTTTTGTCTCTGAAAGCCAAAGAATTTTGTGCCGTCATAGGCTACCTTTAGGGCTATTCTCACCTCTACCGCCGAAAAATTTTTAAAATTCTCCCAATATATAAGCTTTGCGAGAATTCTGGAATTTAAAGCACATTAAGATTTTTCAACTTGATCCATTAATGTACCCAAGCGTTCATTCGGGCACCCTTAAATACTCCCTTGTCTTTAGTTATGTAAACCTTTAAAAAGGTAAAAGAAAATTGTCCAAAAATTCGGGAGAAAGCCGCAGGTTGTTTGGAATTAAGACAAGAAAATCGAGGTAAAGCTTAAATTAAAACAGTTCAAAGAAATGTACGGAGGTGATGAAATGGATTTGCTGTATGTAAGTGAAATTGAGATAGTGTCTGCAATAGAGAACTTTGAGCTCATGTTCCAGCAGATATTAAAGAGGCTAAAAAAGGATTAATTTTTCTCTTCTTCTGGATGTTTCTTGATCCTAACCAGATATCCCAGATAAACAAAGCCGTAAATCCCCAAGAATCCACTCATAAAAACGCCAAAGACATCCACAAGGGTGAGTCTAAAATCATAGAGTGTTATGCCGAGGGTTCCAACGGCTATAAGAACCACTGCTGCAAGCGATTTTATCCCCCACTCTTCCAGAAGCCCTACAAATTCAAAGCCGCTCCAGACAAGAATCTCAAAGAAGAGAAAAGCTGATTTCACATCCCCTTTTTTCCAGTAATATATGCTTGAGACAGTCAGCAGGAGCATTATTAAAATCTTCCCACCGTATTTATATTTCTCCATCAGCTTTGGGATTGTGAGACCTATGAGCACAGCCATGACAAGTGCAACGAAAAAGTATATGTCCATCCAATCACCTTAGGAAATTAGGAAAAAGGGGCAAATAAACCTTTCTTCGAAAGCACCTTTCTTCGAAACTCCCCTAGAGGAAGCTTCCTCTGTAAAGCGGGCGCAGATAAACCTCAAAGGCAGCTACAGGAACTTCCATACCCCAGTTCTCGAGCACCTGAGGATGTATCTCTCCTATAATCCCTATCTCTCTTCCTCCCACCAGGATTTTCCCGCTCCTTCCAGATATGAACGAAGGATGCTCCACCTCTTCAATCTCATACTCAAAGCCCAGATGTCTCATCAAGCCCTCAAGTATTTCCTTGGCTTCAGTGAAAGTTACCCTGGGATGAGCTAGGACTATGGCAAGCCTATCCTCACTCCTCGTCTTTGTTTCGGCTTTTTCATTGATAACCGTGGCTTTACCAACCTCAAACAGTCTCTGAGGATACTCCTCATGGGTGTTCTGGCTCAGAAACTCCATTAAGGAGGGGATAATCCAGCTCCTGAGCGCACTCCACTTCATGCTTATGGGGTTTTCGATTTCAACGATCTCACCATCTTCAATCCGCATCTTTGTGAACTGCACTTCTCTGTTCGTCAGATTGAACGTCATGACCTCCTGAAGTCCAAAACCCACCATTAAGTCCCTTATGGCGTTTATGAAATCCGTGAAATCGCTCCCCTTCCCTTGGACAGCAAGCTCCGGCTCCTCTGGTTCAATCTCATTGTAGCCGTAGGCTATGAGAACATCCTCAAGAACATCTCTGGGGTGCATCAAATCGTTTCTGAAGGAGGGGTATTTGAGCCTTGCCTTTCCATCTTCAAGCTCAACTTCATACATCATGCGCTCAAGGAGCCCCTTTATCTCCTCGTTGGAGAGCTCGATTCCGGTGAGCCCTTTTATGTAATCAAGCTCAACTTCAAATTCTTTGGGACTTAAATCGGGTGTCCGGATCTCAAAATCTCTGTAAACCACCCTAACGCTCCTTATCTTCCCGCCTCTCTCCGCAAGTGCTGTGACAACAACGCTGAGAGCTAGCATTATCTTCTCCAAATCCCATCCAGTTATGTCAACAAAGACGTTCTTCGTATTCTCCGTTACCCTCCCTGTGAGCTCGGAATTAATAACCGGAGGCATAGAGAGAACATTTCCCTCGCTGTCCATGAGGAGAGGGTAATAGGGCTTGTCCTTTATCAGATGCCCGTATTCCTTTCCCTTTTCATGTTTTTCCAGGATTTCCCTTAGAGTGAGCTCCTCCTCAAAACCGAGGGGAATGAATTTCTCTTCTGGAGAAGCCGCCCTGTAGTATATAGGAGGTTTTACTTTATCGAAGTCAAAAACGCCTATGGCTACTTCACTTCTCCTCCTCCCAAATGTTAGAGCCACTTTTTCCTGGAGATTTATCATCTGCTTTAGGGCTTCATCATCGAGGCTGAGACCCTCCACAATGGCATAAACACCATAGGGTCTTATATCTCTGAGCTTTTCATCAACGTAAACAGTAACATCGCTCTTCTCAACTTCATATTTTGGAAGTCCCCTTCTAATCCCAAGGGCCCACTTCACCTGTCGTGCAATTCCCTCGGCACTCCACAGGTCGGGTCTGTTTGTGTCCTTTGCATCGGCTTTAAAGTATATCCTCCCCTCATGCTCCCAAACATCATCGAGCTCGCATTTGGCATATAAAAATAGATCCTCCCACTCCTCAACGCTGAAGCTCTTTCCAACGAGCCTCTCCAGATCATCCTTCGAAACCTCGAACTTTGGCATTTCTAACCCTCCTCACCAGACGAGTTTTGCCTCCCTAAGCCATTTCAAATCGTAGCTAAAGAGGTATCTTATATCATCTATTCCAAGCTTGAACATTGCCAGTCTGTCTATTCCAATTCCCCATGCAATCACCGGAGCATCCACGCCCAGAGCCTTTGTCATCTCCTCTCTGAACACTCCAGCTCCTCCAAACTCGACCCATCCAAGCTCCTCGTGATAGGCACTCATCTGGACGCTGGGTTCCGTGAATGGATAATAATCCGGTAGAAACTTTACCTTCTTTGCTCCAGCGATTTCAACGGCAAAGCGCTTCAATATTCCAAGGAGATGCTTGAAGGTTAGCTCCTCTCCAACTACGAACCCGTCGACCTGATTGAATTCTATCAAATGGGTTCTATCAAGGACGTCCGGTCTAAATACCCTCTGAATTGCGAAATACTTACCGGGAATTTGAACTCCCTTGGCAAGCTGGCGTGCACTCAAAGCCGTTGCATGCGCTCTTGGCATTAAGAGCATCGCTTTTTGGGGATCCCACCTGTAGCCCCATCCTCTCGAACCTGTTTTCCAGCCATGCTCATGTGAAGCCCTTACCCTTTCCACAAGCTCTTTCTCGGGCAAGTGCCCCATTTTTGGGTGTTTCAATTGATATGTGTCCGTCCAGTCCCTTGCGGGGTGATTTTGGGGCTGGAAAAGTGCATCAAAGTTCCAAAACTGGGTCTCTATGAGGCTCTCCACTTCCATCTCTATGAATCCCATCTCAATGAGTTTTCTTCTAATTTTATCGAGGAAGGCCCTGTAAGGCTGTTTTTTACCGGGAAATGGAACTTTTACGGGCGCTTTTATATTGTACCTCCTGAATTCAACTTTCCGCCACTTCCCGCTTTTTATGAGCTCCGGCGTTAAAATCGAGACTTCTTCCTTTAATTCGAGTCCCTTCCTAACTAATTCCATTCCCGCCTCCGTTATTTCGACTTCCCTTTCACTTCTGCTATCCTCCTCACCTATCCTTCTTCTTTTGAGCTCCTTAAGAGAAACAAACTTCTCAGCCTCCCCGCTCTCAACTTCACCTCTCTCCGCCAGAATCTTCAGGATTCTATCAATCGGTCGCTCTTTATTAAGATCCTCTCTTCCTTTTTCCGTAATTGTAAGAATGAGTTTTCCTTCTTCTTTTTTTACATTTGCCCATCCTTCCCTCCTCAGGAGACCTATTATGGGCTTCAGCTCATCCTCACTCAAAACCCGGGCAAGCTCTTCGAGCGTTACCTTCTCCCTCTCTGCTAGGAATTTTAGTGCCCTCCTCTCGGGGAGCCCTTTTTGAGCATACTCTTTTCCAAGTTCGGTGATTCTAATAAGCTTTATCTGCCGCTCATGAATTTTAGCCAATCCCTTGCTTTGAAGACCCAGTAGTGCTCTCATCACAGCGACCTGATCGATGCCGGCTTCCTTCACCACATCCTCATATCTGGCTTTCTTTAGCTTTCCGAGAACCATGAGTGTGAGCTTCTCGTGATAGCTTAACTCCATCTTTCGCACCTCGAATTTAATTGAGATTGGATTACTTAAAAATTGCGGTTCCAATCGTCCCCCTATTTACTTGAAAAATATTTAATCTTTATGAAAATCCTTTGAATTGTAGAAAACTATTTAATGAAGAAAATACAAAGAGATATGGAAACAACGTAAAAGAGGTGCTTGATATGGAGAATGTTGAGGAAGGAAAGAAAACGTCTTTGGGTTTGGATGAGAATGTGGAGGGGGCTTTAGCATACCTGCTTGGTTTTATTACTGGAATTGCATTTTTGTTGTTAGAGAAGGAAAGTGATTTTGTTAGGTTTCACGCTATGCAATCCACGATCGTATTTTTAGGGCTTTTCATCATCGATGTCATCCTTAGACTCATACCATTCCTTGGATGGTTGCTTGGAATACTCATAAGCCTCATAGGATTAATCGTGTGGATTGTAGGAATGATCAAAGCATACCAGGGCGAATTATACAAATTCCCAATAGTAGGAGACATAGCGGAGGGGCAGCTTGAAAAGATGAGCATCTGATTTTCACAAATTTTCTCCGGATTTCTTAAATTTTTCATCTAACTCTTTTCTGCAGGTTTTAACCTCACTCAGAAGTTCTTCAATCTTTTTTCTTCCCTCATCATCCTTCACTTTTATCCGAAGAGTAGTTAGAATTCCCTCCAAAAAACCGTATATGCCAAGTTCTACGTAATCTCTTCCTTTTTTGGGCTCAATTGCTCTGTTAAGAGCGATAAAAGAGTCTATCTTTTTTAAAGCTTCCATTTCTCCATGCTCCTCGCATAGGGATTTGACTCTTTCAACGATGCTCTCCATTTTTATCCCCTCTGGAAATAGGCAAAGCACTTTTAAAGGATTATGCTGAATACAATAGTGCATCGGATGCAAAAATTTTTAAATGCTTTTGATTTATTATTTTTGGAAAATTTTTGCAAAGATGTTAATAATTTGGAGGTGGCGCTCATGTGTGCGTATCACAGAGGTAGGAGTAGCAGAGGTAAAGGTGGAAAAAAGAAGCATACCCCAGGTAGTGGAGAGGAGATAATCAGAGTTCCCCTCCCACGAGAAAATCAGGTTTTTGGAGTGGTCGAACAGGCGTTGGGTTCGGGATGGATGGACGTCAGATGCTCAGATGGCAATATTAGAAGATGCAGGATCCCCGGCAAGCTCAGGAAGAGAATGTGGGTCAAGGTGGGGGATATCGTCATAGTGGAGCCATGGCCCGTCCAGACGGATGAGAGAGGGGATATCAAATATCGTTATACGAGGACCCAGGTTGACTGGCTTCTCAGGAGAGGAAAGATTACCCAAGATTTCATCTCAGGTGGAGTCTTCCTTTAGTGATGATTATGAAAGTTGAGGACATTGATAGGAAGGTTTTCGAACTGCTTGGATTGCATGAGGAGAGGGAAAGGGATAGTGAGCTCTATAAAGTGTTCAGCGAGGTTTTTGACAGGACAACCATGGACACACTCGAGTACCTTAAAAAGAGAGGGCAGATTGAGGTGCTCTTTGGGGTTATTTCAACGGGAAAGGAAGCAAATGTCTTCAGGGGATTTAACAAAAAGGGAGAACAGATAGCCGTTAAGATTTATAGGACGTATACCACGGATTTTAGGAGGATATGGGAGTATCTGGCAGCGGATCCTAGGGTGAGGTATGTCCCGAAAGACATAAGAAAGCTTGTGTTTGCTTGGACTAGAAGAGAGTTCAAGAACCTCCAGAGAGCCATGAAATATGCGGTTAGGGTTCCAGAGCCGCTGGCATTCCGCAACAACGTTCTGGTGATGGAGTTCATAGGGGGTGAGTATCCTGCCCCAAGGCTCAAGGATGTTGAAAAGGCTTTGGGTCCTGAAGAATTTGAGGAGCTGTACTCCTACACGATGAGAGTAATTGAGAGGCTTTGGAAGAGGGGAGAAATGGTGCACGGCGATCTGAGCGAATACAACATCCTGATGTGGGATAAGCCGGTGATAATAGATTGGTCTCAAGCAACCATAAGCAGAAATCGAATGTCCAAAACCTTGCTTTACCGCGATTTGAGGAATATAACCAACTACTTTGCCAAAAAAGGTGTTGATGTTGATAATCCTGATGATAAACTAATAGAGCTGGTTGGTGAGCGGCATGAGCGAGTTTGAGAAGAAGCTGAAGGAGTATGGGAGTGAAAACTTCCACGATGAAGTTTATAATGAGGATTACGTGAGAGTTCCAAGGGAGAGGATAGGAGTATTGATCGGCAAAAAGGGCGAGACCAAAAAAGAAATTGAGGAGAGGACAAAAACCCACATAGACATCGATAGCGAAAGTGGAGAGGTTTTTATAAGCAGCACGCATGAGACTGAAGACCCTCTAGCCGTCTGGAAAGCCAGGGATGTTGTGAGAGCTATTGGACGGGGCTTCAGTCCTGAAAAAGCCTTTAGACTTTTGGATGAAGGTGAAACACTTGAGGTTATTGATCTCACGGACATCCTCATAGGCAATGACAAGCACGCCCTCCCGAGGGTTAGAGGGAGAATTATCGGAAGGAGAGGGAGAACCAGAGAAATAATAGAAGAGATGAGCGGAGCGTATGTGAGCGTTTATGGAAAGACCGTTGCAATAATCGGAAATCCGATACAGGTTGAAATTGCAAAGAATGCCATTGAAAAACTCGCAAAGGGCTCACGTCACGGTTCCGTTTACAAGTATCTCGAAAGAAAGAAGAAAGATTTGGAGCTGGAGGAAATTAGCTATGAGAGGATTTGAACGTTGTGGAGGGAGTATCCATGGCTAAATCCGAAGCAAAGGAGCTCTTTAAGGAATTTAAAATCCAGAGTGTTAGTGAGTTCTTCAGAAGAAATGCCGCAATGCTCGGCTACACAGGGAAGGTGCGCTCCCTGACGACCATAATCCATGAAGCTGTTACCAACGCACTTGACGCATGTGAGGAAGCTGGAATCCTGCCCTATGTGAGGGTGGAAATTGAGGAACTCGGAAAAGAGCACTATAAAATCATAGTCGAGGACAACGGACCGGGTATTCCCGAGAAGTTCATAACCCATGTCTTTGGTAAGATGCTTGCGGGAACCAAGGCACACAGAAACATCCAGAGCAGGGGGCAGCAGGGTATAGGTATAAGCGGTGCCGTCATGTTTGCCCAGATGACAAGCGGAAAGGCAACCCGTGTAATAACATCCACGGGGGATGATGTTACTCTCGAGGCATGGGTGATGATAGACGTTGACAAAAATGAGGGCAAGGTTGTCAGGAAGATAAGACACAAGAACAGGGAAGGATGGAGAGGAACCAGGATTGAGATGGAGGTCAAGGATGTTAGATACATCCGCTCAAAGCAGGGGCCCTACTGGTATCTGAAGTTAACCGCGATAGCGAATCCCCATGCTCATATAGAGCTTATAGAACCGGATGGAAAACTCATAGTTTTCCCCAGGGGTAGCGAGGAGATTCCTGATCCTCCGGAGGAGATGAAACCTCATCCCCGCGGCGTGATCACGGACGATATCTTTAGAATGGCAAAAAAAACAAGGAGGAACAGCATAAAGCGATTCCTTGTGGGAGAATTCTCGAGAATCAGCGACCAGAAGGTTGATGAAATCGTCCGGTATATGGCAGCTCTGAGGCTCATAAAAAGTGTTGAAGAGGACAAAAAGAGAGAACAGCTCTATGAGAGGCTTGCAAATGGAGATGTGAAGCTGATTTTGAAGGGCTTTGGTAAAAGAGGAAAGGCTGTTTTGAGGGAAACCTCCAAAATCATGGAGAAGCCTCCCGAAAAGCTCACATGGCACGAAGCCGAGGAGATAATAGAGGCGTTCAAGTATATAAAGTTCCTTGCTCCCCCAACAAGTGGGCTGAGACCCATAGGGGATGAAAACATAGAGCGCGGGCTTGTGAATATACTGAGCCCTGAGTTTGTGACGTCTCTAACGAGACCCCCAAAAGTTTACCGTGGTGGAATTCCCTTCCAGGTTGAAGTGGGATTGGCCTTTGGCGGTAATTTAACGGGCTTTGATATTTTGAGGTATGCAAACAGGGTGCCGCTCCTCTTCGATGCGGGGTCATGTGTGACAACATCTGCAGTGAAGAGCGTGGAATGGAAGCGCTATAAAGTGGATAACCTTGAAGATGCACCTCTCGTAGTTTTTGTTAACGTGATAAGCGTCCACGTACCATATACAAGCACGGGCAAACAGAGCATAGCCAGCGAGAGCGAAATCTATGATGAGATAAGGCTTGCACTGATGGAAGCCGGAAGGAGGTTAATGCGCTATTTAAGCGGCAAGCATAAGAAGCTCCATCAGGTAAAGAGGAGAAAGACCCTTGAGAAGTATGTGAATGAAGTTGCTCAGGCTCTCTCAATATTAATTGAGAAGCCTCCGGAGGAGATTAGAACCCACTTCGTTAACCTAATCGAAAGGAGATTTGAAGAGGCTGCCCAAGCGGAGGGAGGAGCATGATCAAGAAGGAAAAACCAAAGGAACGCTTCAGCTACGATCCCAAAAAAATCGTTAAGAAGCTTGAGGAAATAGGAAACCAGATTTACGAAGCTGTTAGGGAGGGCAGGAACCCCTACATAGATGTCCCAACGAGAGGAATAAGCAATATATACTACGATAAAAAATCGAAGCTCATCAAGATGGGAAAGCAGACTTCAAGGCGCTATTTTCTCCACGTTGCTCACGCGAGAAAGTTCATGCAGACACTCCTCATAGCCTCATACATAAAGCGGCTGGTGAGCGAGGGAAAGCACGCCAGCCTTAGAGAAGCATATTATGCCAACAAACACAGCATCGGAGGAAGCAAGGAGAACACCTTTGAAGATCAGAGCGAAAGCAACCCTATAATCGAGGATCTGGAGAGAACCCTTGGTGTTTTGAGAGAAGAGATGCACATAACGGCGGACAGAAGAGGCTACATCTACGGTGATATAACCATCCAGGACGGAGAGGATGAGTTCAACACATCGAGGCTCGGTATGGGAGGATGGGCCGTCCCCGGAACGGTGGAGCACCTAAAGTTCACCCAGATAAATGTGGATTATGCTCTGGTTGTGGAAACGGCCGCTATGGCTGATCGTTTAATTGAAGAAAAGTTTCCCAAGAAGCAAAATGCTCTAATTATAGCCACCCAAGGGCAGGCTTCAAGGGGTGTGAGACGTCTCATTCATCGCTTGCACTATGAGGAGGGGCTTCCAATAATAGTCTTCACAGATGGTGATCCCTATGGATGGTACATCTACTCCACCATAAAACAGGGATCCATCAACCTGGCATATTTGAGCGATAAGCTCGCAACACCGGGAGCAAAATTTGTTGGAATGACGATGGATGATATAAAGCGCTATGGATTGGAGAGGGTTACGGAAAAGCTCAAGGGTGTTCCACCAAACAAGAAAGGAGGCCCCACCGCGGATTACAAGCGTATCCTTGAAGAGATGGAATATCCCTGGTTCCAGAATAAGGAGTGGCAGAGGCAGTTTAAGCTTGCATTGAAGCTGGGAGTGAGGATTGAACAGCAGGCACTTGCCCACAAGAGCTTGGAATTTGTTGCCAAGGAGTACTTACCCGAAAAAATAGCCAATGAGGAACTGCTGCCATGACGACCACTGAAGAGCTGGTCTCTAGGGTTAATGTGATATTGGACGAGATAAAGGCAAATATGCCCAGGTTATTTGAGAGTAGCGTTCCTCATATCGCCTTTCAGCTGAACCGTCAGCTTAAAGTGCTGGAGGAATTGAGGAATGAACTTGAGAGGAGGGTGGGAATAACGACACCCTCCACGGCATTTCTCGAGAGAAGTCAGAGGGATCCAAACATTCACTGGATTTACAGGAAAAAACACAATCGACTTCTCGCTATAGACCGGGTGAAAAGTGCCATAATGGCACATAAGATTGCTCTGGGCCATATAGCGGCGAACTATCAGTTTTATGAAAATAAAAGGGAGATTGAGCTCAAGGACATAAAAGACCCGGAGAAGATTCGGGCAATACGGAGGGGGATTAGCATAGGAAGGCTGGAAATAGTGCCCTATCTCGGGTATTCCGGGGATATTTTGAGGATCCTTAGTCAGAAAGATGTTGAGGTTAGAGAAGCATTCAAAGCCATAAAGGGGAAGCTCAAGGAGAGAGGAACACTCAAAAGGGTGGGATATCATCTGGAGGTTGAATATTTCGAGAACAACAGGTTGAAGACAGCCAGGATAACCCTCCCCGAAGATGTGGATATAGATTATGAACTCAAAAAGAGGTACGGGCACCTCATAAGATGGAAAATATTGACCCCTGTAAAAACGAAGGGGATTTTGATAAACAATCATTTCACCGTGGATAATCTGGCCCTCGCTTATGCATCTCTAAACCCAAAGAAAGCCATGAACATGCTGGCATTTGATCTATTCAGGTATTACATAATAACGTCGGAGAAGGACAGGGAAGCACTGAGCCTATACCCCGATATCAAGATTTCAATTGACTGTCATTATTCTCTTTTTGATGAGCCCTTTAGAGGAGAACCATTCTTTAGGACGGGTTTTGGCAGCATGCTCCTCATAAGAAAGGCAGAGGTAGAGAAGATGCTCGTGGGAAAAAGGAGCAACATATCAACCATTCCCAATTACCTCCTAGGAGCGATTATATTCTATGGCACAAGCCCATACAATGAAAGAGAAACCTCCGAATTTCTGGGGTTGAGCGAGAAGGAGGTTCAGGATGCACTGTGGAAGATTGCAATATCCGGAATCCCCCTTGAGATTTTTGGAGATCGGAGGAAATTTGAAAAATTCATGCCCAAGGAGGAGATAGTTGTGGAGTTTTTAAAAGCCCTTGAAGAGGGAGAGGGTGATGATGGAGCTAAAGGCAAGAAACAACGAAGAGCTTCTAAGAAAGATAGACGAAAATCTTGAACCCGGTGTGGTTGAGGTCTACATTAATTTGAGACCCACTAGGGAGATAGTTGTTAGAATTCTCAAGAGGGCACCAACCGTCAAAGTTATAGGGTGTCCTCCAAGCCTCTATCCAAAGGTCTCCAGGAAGGTTATAACGGCACTCGACAGGATAGGGATTAAGCTCATCCCCGTGAAGCACCCGAGGGGGAGGCCGAGAAAATATGATGACGGCACGATGGCAAAGGTGAAGCGCATGCTGAGGAACGGAAAGAGCCTGAAGGAGATTAGCAGGGAGCTTGGCATTCCCCTGAGGACCCTTTACTATATGGTGAACGGCAAATGAGAAGGGTCTTGCTTTTTCTATCCTTTTTCATTCTCATTGCAATGCTTTTTGGAGCAACGGCGGAACGGGGCACGGGTGCCTTCAACATAGAATGGATTTATTTCGGAATGTGGGTCTTTCTCCTCGCTCTCTTCGGGGTGGTTTCATGGTTCATCATGGCTCATGGCATTCCTGTGGCTCCCAGAAAGAGGAAAAGCATGGGAAAAAGGGATATCCTAATGCTGATTTTGACGGTCGCTGCATTGATATTCGCCATTAATCGTCTTCTTTCGGAAAAGCCGGAACTCGAAAAACCTGCTCCGGGCCCCAAACTAAGATATCCCGAGATAAATCTCTTCAATTTCTCGTCATCCCTCAAAATATTCTATTCACCATTTCAGTGGTATCTCTATGCTCTCCCTCTCGTAATTTTGGTCATTCTACTGCTGCATTTTAGAAAGAGGCACAGGATGGATGAGGAACTTCCCATTTTTGAACCGGAGCTGACCTTTGACAGCATAGAAGGAACGGAGGATGAGAGGGTTATAAAGATGTATAAGAACCTCGTTGCCGGGCTCATTAAAAAGGGTTATCCATATCAGAAGAGCTGGACCCATTGGGAGCATGAAGAGCACCTCAAGAACATATTTGAGGACCTGCAGGATCTCCACACTCTAACCGCAATATTTGAAAAGGCAAAATACGGAAAGAAGCTGAGTGAGGGAGATGTTAAAAAAGCCAGGGAGAGCTATGAAAACCTCATGCAATTCCTCCGCTAGCCCCCCGAGACCACAGGGATGATCTCAACGTAGTCCCCCTCGTTAATCCTCGTGTCCTCCAGGACAACTTTGCCGTTGACCTTTGCCACAGCGCTCTCCGTATTGAAACCCATCTCCTTGATGACATCCTTCACCTTCATGCCCTTATGCCACTCCATCTCCTTCTCAATTCTCCTTCCTATGACCTTGATCCTTATCATTCTCCCCACCATGCGCTATCTTGAAGGAGGGCTTATTAAGTTTGAGGTATGAGTTTGAGGTAAGAGATTAAAAAGAAAAATCACATGAGCATTCCTTCAAGCTTCTCGACAAAGCGGGTGCTCCTCTTTATGTCCGCGAAGTATTCCTTGGCTTTTTCAACGTGTTCCTTCTCCACCCTTTCCTTCGCCAGAACA
>NZ_JBMXHE010000003.1:0-6904 GCF_053987695.1 Palaeococcus sp. (in: euryarchaeotes) | reverse complement strand
GCTCACCAACGTCAAGGTCAGCTATATGCATTGAACCTCCTTTTCCTTTCCCGCTTCCTGTTTTCTTACCAAAGAGCTCGGCCATCGAGGCTTTAATATCTCCACCTTTTGAAATATAATGTCCGTGCCCTCTGTGAGTGCTGGTTATGTAGTCATCTTTCCTCAAGTTTGCCATTACGCCAACGGCAACTGCTTCTTCTCCTACATACAGATGGACAAATCCGGGTATTTTTCCCTGAGCAAAGAGCTCTGCAACTCTCTCTTCATGTACTCTAATTCTTACCATCGTTTCATACATCCACAAAAGTTCCTCCTTCGAAATCTCCTCCACAGGCATATTTTTTCCTCCACATGGTTTTGATTAAAACAGAATGACTCTATCAAAATAGACTTAATCGTGATGTTGTTTGTAAAATCTAGTATATACGTATTTCGCAAGCGTTATATAGGATATGTAACCTATGAAATATTGATTTATGGGGGTAATATCATGGTAAAAGTAAATGTAATTATGCCAAAGTTTGGTATGACAATGAAAAAGGGTGCCATAGTGGAGTGGAAGAAAAAAGCAGGTGCTAGGGTAGAAAAGGGGGAGATCATTGCCGTTGTGGAATCCGAGAAGATAACAGGGGAAGTTGAGGCTCCAGCATCGGGTACCCTTGTGGAAGTTCTTCATGATGTAGGGGATGAAGTTCCCGTGGGAGAACCCATCGCAATAATTGAAACAGAAGAGTGATTTTATGAGCGAAGAAGAGGTTAGGTTGATTGCAGAGCAGTATGATGTTGATCTCTCGAAGATTAAGGGTTCTGGACCAAATGGAAAGGTTACTCTCGAGGATCTTGAAAGATATATAAAGGAGCACTTCTACCCGAAAGTGAAAGAGGAGGTTAAAATCTTCGGAATTAGGAAAGTTATAGCGGACAGACTCTCCAAAAGCTACAGAGAAGCTGTTCACGTAACCATAAACATGGAGGTCGAGATGGATAACCTTATGAGGATGAGAGAATCTCTGGCTGAAATGCTCGGGAAGAAGCCATCTTATACTGTTTTAATGCTGAAGTGTATTGCAAAAGCTATTAGAGATTTCATTGAAATCAATGCCACGATGGAAGGGGATAGGATAGTCATTTACGAGGACGTGAACATCAATGTCGCTGTTGACAGCCCCATAGGCTTGATAACTCCTGTCATAAGAAAGGTTGATGAGAAGAGTCTCCCAGAGCTTCTGGAGGATTATAAAGACATAGTTGATAGGGCAAAGAAGGGAATGCTAAAGGAAAAGGATTTCGTGGGTGGGACGTTCACCCTCACGAATCTTGGAATGTTCGGCGTTGAATCCTTCACACCAATAATAAATCCCCCTCAAATTGCAATACTGGGAGTGAATAGAATTGCCGAGAAGCCTGTGGTAAGGGATGGGAAACTCGAAAAGGCGCATGTGATGATGCTCTCTTTGAGCTTTGATCATAGAGCGATAGATGGAGCTCCAGCGGCAAGATTCCTGCAACGCCTAAAACATTACATAGAAAACCCGGAAAAGGTGCTCGAAGATGAATGAATGGAAGCGCTATCTCATAGAAATAGGGATGGGGGTTGATCAGCATGGACAGAACCCCACAAAAGCCTCTGTTAAAGCTGTTAAGGATGCAATAACCAGGGTCTGCACGGTCGGTCTTCTGGAGCTCTTCGAGCTTGATTTTGAGAGGGATGTGAAAGCGGAGGTTATAATAGGAGTACCCTACCCGCAGAGCGTCGATGTTGAGAAGATTAGAGAAGCCATTCCCATACAATGTGAAAAGACTGTCAGGATTGTTGGAGGGGGATTAAAAGGCCCCGGGATAGCTCTCAAAGAATTTGGCGATAAAACAAATGAGATGCTGATAGCAGTGGCATTCATAACTCTCTATGTCAGGAGAGGAAAGAGATGAAAGCTACAGTTGGCATAATAGCAAATCCAGAATCTGGAAGGGACATAAGAAGGCTTGTTGCCCATGCGAGTGTTTTCGATAACATGGAGAAGGTCAGCATAGTTGAAAGGCTTTTGCTGGTGCTGCAAGATCTTGGAGTTAAGAAGGTAATAGCGATGCCTGAGACATTTGGAATAGTCCCGGGTGCGGTCAATGCTATAGGGGAGCATTTGAAAATGGAGGTTAAAATGCTCTCCATGAGAATTCTTGGAGACTGGAGGGATACCTATAACGCCACCATGGCAATGAAGGATAGGGTGGATGTTATAGTGGTCATAGGAGGGGATGGAACCAACAGGATTGTCGCAAAAGCCTGTGATGACACTCCCATAATGCCCATATCGACGGGAACCAACAATGTTTTTCCCTACATGATAGAAGCCACCATAGCGGGTGAGGCCATTGCGGCAATAGCCACCGGCATTGTGAAGGTTGGGGAGGGCACATATAAAGCTAAGAGGGTTGAGCTCTTTGAGGATGGCTCTTTGAGGGACATAGCGCTTATAGATGCGGCTGCGACCCTCCATTCCTTTGTGGGCTCGAAGGCGGTGTGGAAACCGGAGTATTTGAGGGAGCTCATCGTGAGCAGATGCTCCCCCTCCAACATTGGGTTGAGTGCCATAGCAGGAGTTCTGAGGGAAATCTCGGAGGATGACGACGTAGGGCTCTACTTGAAACTTGGGGAAGGGAGGGTTATAAAGGCCCCTATAGCCCCGGGTGTTTTTAAGAAAGTTGGGATAAGGGATTTCAGGGAGCTGCAGCTCGG
The DNA here is from genome assembly GCF_053987695.1 of Palaeococcus sp. (in: euryarchaeotes). NCBI lineage: Archaea > Methanobacteriati > Methanobacteriota > Thermococci > Thermococcales > Thermococcaceae > Palaeococcus > Palaeococcus sp. (in: euryarchaeotes). The sequence continues at coordinate 4,170 of NZ_JBMXHE010000003.1, read as the reverse complement.
GGAGGAGATTGAGGTAAAAACGTCCCCCTCCCTCTTCGCGCTTGATGGGGAGAGGGAAGCTGAGATGGCGGGCACAATAACGGCTAGAGTTACGAGAAATGGGCCGAGAGTCATAGATTACAGAAAAACCCTGAAGATTGCAGCTGAAAGGGGATTTTTTGAGGGTAATTCGGAGCTTTGAGGATCAGCCCAGAAGTTCTCTTACCTTATCTTCGAGCTCTTTTCTGTTGATTTTTGGCGGTCTCTCAAGGTTCCACCCGTTTTTTGAATATTTCTCACGATAGAGCAATCTGGCAAGTTTCTTCTCTTCTTTTGTGGGTTTATCAATGTAATATCCACAGGATAGAATCTTTGAATAGCCATGGATTATGGATTCGATGACATCCTTCTGATTGACATCGATAAATTCCGAGAGATTTGCAACCCGGTACTTAACAGGGTCTACGGAAGGCTTAATCTCTTCGGGTACCCTGAGGAGGGATGTGAGCTTTTTTAAGTCTGCATTTATTAAGATTGAACCGTGAAGGAAGAGAACCCCCCATTTTATGCTCCCTGCAGTCCCCGAGATTTTCCTCTCCCCGAGAACGACATCGCTTGTATTTCTGAGCTCGGGGTTTACCCCGAATATTTTTAAAGCCTCAATGGTTCCTTTCAGGAGGATGCCATAGAGGTAGGAGATGGGGAACCTGACATTCCTTTTGAGAGTGATGGTGTAGTTTATGCAGCCTTTATCATGATAAACCGTGCCACCTCCTGTAAATCGTCTTATTATGGGAAATTCCTCTTTTTTTGCCTTCAGCATATTTATGTCCTCACGGGCTTCCCTGAAATACCCTAAAACTAGAGCATTATTGTTGATCCATATCCTGAGGGTATCCGGAATCAGATCCCCGGCTCTCGCTCTTGCAAGTGCCTCTTCAAAAGCTAGATTAAGACGAGGGTCATGGTATTCAAAGGTTAAAATTCTGAGGGACATAATTGAAGAACTGCTCCAAATGTTATTAACTCTAACTATTTATATTTCAAGCAACTAACTTTATTGAGCCGCGATGAAGAGAGTGCACCTCCTCTGAACCGGCGCTGGATGATGAAAAGCACGGGCAGAGCGGCTACTTTTCAAGATAGAGGATAACTATAAGAAGAAGCTCGAACATCAGGAAGGCATACCCCATGAGATTCCCGAAGAAGCTATATGTGAGCCTTATGAGAGCGGCAGGGAGGTTCACGAGAAGTGCCGCAAATCCGAAGATTATTAAGTTGTCGCTCATCGTGAGATAGGCCGGCATGATGGTATATTCATCTTTTAGGCTTCTCGTAAGCCAGAAGATTATAAACTTTGCCATCAGGAGGTTTGATAGGATTCCAAAGATGAGGAGGAAGGGGAGCCCATCGGCTTTATTATAGAGGGCCACCGCAAGCCCCACGACCGCCGAGGGAATGTAGAGGAAGCTCACGGCAAATGCCTTTGCGTTCCTGAAATCCTTAACTTTCAATGGCAGGGAGAACAGAAACCATCCACTTTTGTACTCCTCGATAAGGAGTATCTGGGAATTTAAGGACTCTAAAAGGGCAGTGCTTCCTATTATGAGCGTCCAGGTTGATAAATCGCTCTTCTGGAGGAATATCATGGGGATCAAAAACACCAGGGGAAGGAGCATGATGAAGAGGGAAGAAGTTCTTCTAAGGCTGAGCTTCAGATCCTTCAGGAACAGAGCCACCAGCGGATTAAGCTCCATTCCTTTAAATTCGTTCCTGGATAGAGAGGTATACACTCCCTCCACAAGACTTCTCTCCACAAGGGTGTTCCCCAAAACAAAAACCGATAGAGAGAGAAGCATGTACGTGAGGAGGGGCTTCAGCTGGGGAGAACCTTCTATAGCATGGTATATGCTAAGACTCTGAACTACCGGAGGAAGATAGGGCTGCAGGTTGAGCATGGTAAGTTTCTGGAAGGCGCTTGGGAAGAGTATCCCGTAGAATATGAAGAGCATCATGAAGAGACCCGCGAGGGAAAACCCGAGAAGCCGCAGGACGTTCCAGATCAAGCCCTTTTTTTGGATTTTAAATGTAAAAAATGCAAAAATGCTTCCTATTCCGTAACCAAAAAGTATTGAGACGAGAGTCCATAAGAACATGAAAACGAGAACCTTCCATGAGTATGTCAATGCCTTCCAGCAAAAGGGAAGCATCATGAAGAAGAGGGGAGGAGAGTAGTATTTAAGCCATGTTTTGAAAGGAAGGAATCGAACATTTATGGGAAGACTAAGCAGAAGCCTCAGAGCCCCGACTTTACCCAAGGAGTGGAGAAATTCTATGGAGAGCAGCATGGAGATTATGATTATAAAAACCAGGAGGGAGGCGGCTATGGACGAAAAAACTATTGTTCCACCTCCTAAAAGTCGTTCAGCTCTCAAAAAGATTATCGAGAAGAATAAAAATACAAATGAGGCGAAAGCAAGCTGAATTAAGGGAGTCTTTCTAATTAATTTGGTGAACTTCTCTCTGTTATATTCATCGAGTCTGTGCTTGAACTCATGAAAAAGCACCTCTCTCACGAGGATATCCATCCTCTCACCTCAGGTTTTCGGCATAGAGGAAGAGACACTTTAGATACTCAGTATCCTTTGAAGCCATTAAAATTGGGTGATCCGGGGCCTGCGTTCTATAGGGCTCAAGCATCTTTAAGAACTTTCCTGCCTTTGCTGAAGCAGCTATAATCATGTTTTTAAACAGCTGCATATCAACATGCTGGGAGCATGAAGCGGTAACGAGAATTCCTCCATCTTTGAGGAGCTTCATGGCCTGATAGTTCACATTGAAATAAGCCCTCAATCCCTTCTTTAAATCCTTTTCATGCTGAACAAAGGCAGGAGGATCAACCACCACGACATCAAACTTTTCTCCCTTCTTCTGGAGATTTTCCATAACCTCAAATGCCGACCCGATTATAAACTCCATCCTATCTTCAACACCGTTGAGTTTTGCATTCTCCTTTGCCTGTTTTATTGCCTTGGGCGAATTATCCACTGCCACAACCCTGTCAGCACCGGAAACCGCGGCATGTATTGCAAATCCCCCTGTATACGTGAAGACGTCGAGAACCTTCTCCCCTCCTCTTATGTACTTCTCGAGGGCTATTCTGTTCTCCCTTTGATCCAGGAAAAAGCCGGTCTTCTGCCCCCTCATATCCACGATAAACCTAGCCTTTCCCTCTTGGATTATTGTCCTGTATTTCTCCTTCCCGAGCAAAACACGTTCTATTTCAGGTAAACCTTCTCTCCTCCTTGCTCTCCCGGTATTTTTCTCAAAAACCGTTTCTATCCCGGGCTCGGCTTCCATTATAGCCTCGGCAACGTCCATCTTAAAACGCTCCATACCGATACTTGAAATCTGGAGTGATGCTATATCGTTAAAGCGGTCGACTATAAGGCCCGGGAGATAGTCGGCTTCCCCATATACCATCCTGTAGGCATTTCCATACCCTAAAATCTTCTTCCTGTAATTGTTAGCCGCTCTCACCCGCTCTTTGAAAAGCTCTTTTCCTATCTCAACATCTCTCTCCTTTGTGAGAAAACGCACCATAATATTCGAATTTGGATTTGCAAAGCCCTTCCCCAGAAACCTGCCGCTTCTCGAGTACACTTCAACAATATCTCCCGGCTTTACATCCCCTTCCGTTCTGATCACACCCTTTTTGAATACAATCATGGCTCCCTTCTCAATCGCACGGTAAGCTTGAGCATCAACAAAAACTTTAACTTTTTTCTCGCCCATATCAGCCCCCTCACTTTACCTATTTCAAGCGATAGGTATTTAACTATTGGGTTCCATATACTTCTATGGTGGTTTCTATGAACTTCGAGGCAATAAAAGAGTTTTTGGAAGAAACTGGCGCAGACTATCTGGAGATAGAAGGAGAAGTCCACCTGGATCCACAGGTCTTTTTTGAAGTTTGGAAATATGTAGGAGAACCCGATCTGAAAACATACATTGTAGAAGATAGTATTGTGGAGCCGGGCTCATATGACCCGCCCCAGATGAAATACAAATCCCTCAAGAATGTTAAAATAAAGAAGGTTTATTTTGAGACTCTCGACGGCAGACGCATTGTTACGGATTATGTCGAGTTCAGGAAGATTGCAGATGGATATAAGCCTTGATCTTCCTTTA
>NZ_JBMXHE010000002.1:0-49438 GCF_053987695.1 Palaeococcus sp. (in: euryarchaeotes) | reverse complement strand
TCAACCGTTTGGGTGTTGCCGACGTTAAAGTTGAGCCCTGGGGAAATGAGTACATCATCGTGAAGGTTGCAAATGTCAGTGCCGAGACTGTTGCCGGAATTAAAGACACAATTGAAAAGCAGGGTGTATTCTATGCCGCTTTTAATGGAGAGGTATTTGCGACGGGAGAGGACATAGTTCAGGTCTTTGCCTTCCAAGTAGAGCAGAGCGGGACGTGGCACGTGCCATTCCAGCTCTCCCAGAGTGCCGCAGAGAAGTTTGCCCGGCTTGCCCTTGGAAAGCCCAACTACCCCGTGGACATGTTCCTCGATCCACCCGTGAATTCTCTCCTAGTGGTCTCTCCCGACCTTTATAACACCATGCTTACCAAATTTAACACTCCTGCCCCCGATGCCCTCTCGCTCCCCGAGCGCATAAAGAACGCATTTAACATTGATACACTTATCTACACCAACCAGACCCCTGACGAGATAGTTAAGGCTGCTGAAGGTAAGGAGCTCGTGGTGCTCGTGGACGTTAACGGAGGTCTCGAGAAGTACCTCGAGGAGAAGAATCTCAATGTGAGGGTGGTTGAGAGAGGGAAAGGTGAAACAGACGAAGAACTCGTGGTGAGAACACTCGGTCTCTACGGCCCCTACAGCGTCAGCGAGGGGCTCACTACCGGTCAGGCTTCAACCAACGTCGAGATAAAGGGTTCATCCCCCAACATGTACCTCGCTCAGCAGGAGGCAAGCGTCATAGCGGTCGTCCTCGCAAGCGGTTCACTCCCCATCAAAGTTCATGTGGAGGGAACCCAGTTCATATCCGCAGAGCTCGGAAAGGACTTCAAGAGACAGGTGCTCATAGCCGGTATTGCCGCACTTCTAATGGTTGGAGCAATAGTTTACGCCCACTACAGACGATTCAAAATAGCCATACCCGTTGTGAGCACCAGCCTGAGTGAAATAATCATAATCCTCGGTGTTGCAGCCTTGATTAAGTGGAACCTGGATCTTCCAAGTATAGCGGGCATTATTGCTGCAATAGGTACAGGTGTAGACCAGCAAATAGTTATAACCGACGAACTTCTGGGCTCAAGGGAGAAGACAAGAATCACAAAGAGGAGTGGAATGCTTAAACGGATGGGAAGAGCTTTCTTCGTTATCCTGGCTTCGGCAACGACAACCGTTGTTGCAATGAGCTTCCTCTTCAAGTTCTTCGTCGGAGGACTCAGGGGATTTGCATTCACAACAATACTCGGCGTGCTGATAGGCATAACGATTACGAGGCCAGCATACGCCGAAATAGCCAAATTCCTCCTTGGGGAGAAGAGGTGATGGGATGTTTGTAATCATAATGGGTGCCGGCAGGGTTGGATTTTTGGTTGCAAAGATGCTCGAGGGAGAGGGGCATGATGTGACCATAATCGAACAGGATAAAGAGGTGGCAAGTGAACTGGCAAACCTCATAAATGGCCTCGTCATAAACGGAGACGCTACAAATCAGAGCGTTCTCGAGGAGGCTAACATCAAGCAGGCCGATGCCTTTGCCGCGCTTACCGGACAGGATGATGCCAATCTGCTTGCATGCATCCTTGCAAAGCACCTAAACCCCAAAATAACGACCATACTCAGGGTCAGCAACATAAAGAACAAGAAAGTCTTTGAACAGGTAGCGGATTTAAAAAGGTACTTTGACTACGTTGTGAGCCCGGAGGAGATGGCGGCGCACTACATATTCAGAAGCATCGTTACTCCAGGCTTCGATAGGGTTATGCTCCCGAAGGAAGGTGCGGAGATAGTCCAGTTCGAGATAAACGATGAAAACGAGATATCTGAAAAGCTCGTGAAAGAGCTCGGACTTCCAAAAGATTCGCTCATAATGGCAGTTTATGATGAGAAAGGCAATTTGACTATACCCTCAGGTGAAACCAAGCTTCCAAAGAAAGGACAGATCATAATATTCGCAAGGGATAGTGCTCTGGAGGAAATCAAGAAGATATTCGAAAAAAAGAGGAAGAATTCCTCCCTTTAATTTTACGCTCATATAGGAGCTGGTGCTGGTTCTAAGGGGGCACTCGCAATGAACACTTAGAGAAACCATTGTCACAATACACAGACGTGCCTAATTTTAAATACTTTGAAGTAGTTTTCTCTCTTGATGGGATATGTTGAAGTGTCGGCTCTGCAATGCGACCTATCCGGATGTTTTCCGTTTGAAGTGTGACTGCGGAGGAGTTCTAGATGTTATTCACGAGTTCGAAGAATCCTTTGAAGAGCTCCTGAAGAAAGAACACATGGATATAAGGAGGTATCTGAATCTTCTGGCAATGAAGGAGGAGTTTGCGCCCTCCATAACACCCCCAATAACCCCCCTTATAGAGAAGGCATTCAAATGGACCAAGGTTTCCTTCAAGCTTGAATATTTGATGCCCAGCGGTTCCTTCAAGGATAGAGGGACATATGTAACCATTGCAAAGCTAAAGGAAGAAGGAATAAGGGAAGTTAGCCTCGATTCATCCGGAAACGCTGCAATAAGCCTCGCCCTTTTCGGGAGGAGTGAAGGAATTAAAGTGCACGTCTTTATACCCAAAAACACGAGCGAAGGAAAAAAGAAAATCCTGAAGCTTTTAAAGGCGGAGATCCACGAGGTCGAGGGTTCCAGGATGGAAACCCATGAAAAGGCGAAGGAGTTCAGAGGGGCAGTTTATGTGTCCCACTGGTACAACCCCTACTTTCTTGAAGGAACCAAAACCTTCGCCTATGAAGCATTTGAAGGAGGAGGAAAATTTGACTACGCCATCATTCCTGCAGGGAGCGGTACTTTGCTCCTGGGTGCGTATAGAGGATTTAAAGAGCTTCAGAAGCTCAGGAAATTAAAAGAAATTCCAAAGCTCATTGCAGTTCAGGCTGGAGGCTTTGAGAGCCTTGTAGAAAGGAGCCGCGAAAAAAACATGCTTGCTGAAGGAATTGCAATTCCAGAACCTCCCAGAAAGGCACAGATGATGAAGGTGATTAGAGAGACAGAAGGGGCAGTAATATCTGTGAGCGAAGAGGAGACCAGAGATGCATGGGAAGATCTAGTTTCGATGGGCTTCTTGGTGGAATCTACATCTGCAGTGGCGTTTGCTGCCTTTAAAAAGCTTTTGAAGAAGGGCTTCTTTGAAGAGGAAGCCAGAGTTCTAATGCCTCTGACAGGTTCGGGACTCAAAAATGTTGACATAATGATGAAAATTTTTTCATGAATATGCTGAAAATTGGACAAAGGAGCATTTCAGGAACATAAAGTATTTAAGCAGATTAGAAAACCCAAAAATGTGCAAATTTTCACATTCACGATGGAGATGATGCTCATGGAAAACGTTATTAAACAAATCGTTGATGCTGAAAAAGAAGCAGAAGCCAGGATTGAAAAAGCCAAGGAAGAAGCAAAGCAAATCGTTCTAAAGGCAAGAGAAGATGCGAAAAAAATTGAGAGTGAGATAATAAAAAAAGCCGAAGAGGACGCAAAGAAAATCATGGAAGAGAAAAGGGCCGAGGGTGAAGAGGAAGCCAAAAAGGTTCTTCAAGAGGGAGAGAAAGAGCTTGCGGAGATGAAAAGCAGAGCATCTGAAAACTTTGAAAAAGCTATTGAAGAGGCTTTGAAAGTTGTCAGAGGGATTTGATATGTTCAAACCCCACGAGATGGTTAAACTCGAGGTCATCAGCCTTAACAGATATAAGGACAAGCTTCTAACGTACCTTCACGAGGAGGGCGTTGTTGAAATAAGGGAAGTGAGTGTTGAAATAGCCCAGAAAGACACACCGAACGAATTTTATAGAAAGGCAACATCACACAGCATCGGACTCTCAAGGCTTGTGGATTTTCTGGGGGCATTTAAAGAGGAGGCAAAGGGAGGTATAAAGGGTTTTCTGTTCCCCGAGCCTGTACCAAAGAAACCCTACAGATACAGGAGCATTGAAAGCCTCGTTAAAGAGGTCGAAGCCTTCCTTGAAGAGGCAGAACCCGAGATAAAAGAGGTCGAACAGAAGCTGAACTCCACAAGCACAGAGATAGAGAGGATAAAAACGAACATAAACGTCCTGGAGCTTCTCTCGGTTCTGGAACTGGATGTATCCTACATGAAGAGCACCAAATTTTTGGAGATAGTTGCAGGGACGGTTGATAAAGATAAATTCACGCCAATGATCGACGAGCTCAAAGAAACCCTGAAGGGCAGAATAGCGTATGTTTCAAAAGAAATTAGAGGGGCTTATCTTGTTGTTATAGCAGTTTTAAAAACAGATTACGATAAAGCAAACCCTGTTTTGGCTAAATACTCCTTCGGAAGGATAGAAATTCCCGAAGGAAAGGGAACACCAGGAGAGCTCATTAAAGAGTACGAAGTAATGCTTGCCGAAAGGGAGAAGAAGCTCGATGAGATAAAGGAGGAGGCAAAGAAACTTGCCGAGAAATACCACGACACCTTATCCTTTTACCAGGAACTCATGGAGAATGAAAGGGAAAAGGCAAACATGCTCGGAAATCTTGCCAGGACTAATATGACCTTTGCCCTCTCAGGATGGACCCCAAAGGAGGATGTGGAGAAGGTTGTCGAGGGAGTAAAGAGGATCACGGAAGGTAAGGTTTATATAAACATCAAAGGTGCTGAGGATGATGACCTGGAAGACATCCCCATCAAGCTGAAGAACCCCGGGTGGGCAAAACCCTTTGAGATGATTACGGAGATGTTCGGGGTTCCAAAGTACAACGAAATTGACCCAACTCCAATACTTGCATTCACCTACTCCTTCTTCTTTGGATTCATGCTCACGGACTTCATGTACGGTCTCATAATAGGAGTGGTCGCCGCAATGCTCGTTAAGGGACACAAGCATCTAAAGGATGGAACCTACATATTCTCAAAGATTCTTCTCTGGAGCTCCTTCTTCACAATGCTCATGGGAGTAGTGTTCGGAAGCTACTTCGGCGATGCCCTCCAGAGAATGGGAATCAAAGTTCCCTATGCAATAGATGCAATGCGCGGTGCCCTAACGGTGCTCATAATTGCCCTGATAATCGGAATAATCCATCTTTTCATCGGATACACAATTGGATTCATAGTCAAGTGGAGGAACGGCGAGAAAAAAGCCGCTTTAACAGAACAGCTCTCGTGGATGCTAATAATAATAGGAATAGGTATGTTTGCTCTGAGCCTCAAGGGTATCACATTAGCAACACCAGCAAAGGCAATATTTGGCATAGGCTTCGTGCTTTTCGTGATATCCGAGCTCTCAAATGGAGGGCTTGCTGCACTCTTAATAATCTCGGACTTCTTCGGGTTCATTGGAAACTGGCTCAGCTATGCACGTTTAATGGCACTGGCACTGGCAACTTCGGGAATTGCCCTCGTTATAAACATACTGGTGAGCATGATATGGGGAATCAAGATAGGCCCAATCCCCATAGGGATAGCCGTTGGTTTGATACTCTTTATAGGGGGGCAGCTGTTTTCAACAGCCATAAACGCCCTGGGAGCATTCGTTCACGCTCTACGTTTACACTATGTTGAGTTCTTCGGAACATTCTATTCCGGAGAAGGTAAAAAGTTTGAACCTTTCAAATCCAAAAGGAATGTTTCAAAACTCGAAATGGAGATTTAACGGAGGTGTGAAATATGGATCCGATAGTTTACGTATCTTTAGGTGCCGCACTGGCGGCTGGTATTGCCGGAGCTGCATCGTCATTTGGTGTTGGTGTGGCGGGGGCAGCCGCGGCAGGAGCAGTTGCAGAGGATGAGAAAAACTTCAGAAACGCCCTGATATTAGAGGGTCTTCCAATGACCCAGAGCATCTACGGTTTGATAACCCTGTTCCTGATACTCCTCGTTTCGGGAATACTCGGAGGCGGCTTTAAGTTTGCCGAAGCCACCCAAGAAAACATTATTAAGGGCGCAATCCTTCTGGGAGCAGGTCTGACAGTTGGACTTACAGGACTCTCTGCCATACCACAGGGTATCATATCCTCAGCAGGTATAGGCGCCGTTTCAAAGAATCCAAAGACATTCACCCAGGGAATTATATTTGCGGCCATGGCCGAGACAATGGCAATCTTCGGTCTGGTCGGCGCATTAATCATGATAGTTACGGGAGTAGGCTTCTGAAGCCTTTCCCTATCAATTTTAGGAGGATGAGCAATGGAAGGAGCAAAACTGATCATCGAGGAAATTCACAGAGAGGCAGACCAGAAAATCAAGTACCTCCTAGGAGAAGCGAACAAAGAGGCTGAAAGCATAAAAAAGGAAGCAGAGGAAAGGGCAAGATCGAGGGCGGAGTGGATAATGAGGAAAGCCAAAACTCAAGCAGAAATTGAAAAGCAGAGAATAATAGCAAATGCGAAGCTTGAAGCACGAAAAAAGAAGCTCCAGATTCAGGAAGGAATCATAAAAGAGGTTTTCACTTCATTAAAGGAGAGACTCGCTTCAATGCCCGAAGAGGAGTACCTTGAGACCCTGAAGATTCTCATCCTAGAATCAGTTAAAGAGCTCGAAGTGGATAGCGTAATCGTGAGCTCAAATGAGGAGACCCTAAACCTCCTGAAGAATAAGAGCAGAAGCATCAAGGCTTTCATAACAAAGAATCTTGGAAAAAGGGTGCAGATTGAATTTGGAGAGCCAATAAACACCATAGGTGGAGTTTTGGTGCAAAGCTCCGACAGGAGCGTTAGGGTTGACAACACATTTGAAGCCAGGATGGAGAGAATGGAAAGTGAGCTCAGGACTAAAATCGCAAAAGCCATCTTCGGGTGATGGGTGTGGAAGTAGGAACCATAACAGCAATTCTGGATACAACACTTGCAATCGTCTTTACATGGGTGGGATACAAGACCGCGGATATCCTGTGGAAGTATACACCCTATTCCTATCCAAATGCAAGGATTAAAGCTATGGAAGCAAGGCTCTTCAGCGACCAGAAGTTCTCAGAGCTTGCAGAGAGCAAGACCCTTAATAACTTCGTCATGAATCTGGAGGATACCGACTACAAACCTTATCTGAGCAACATAGAGGGTTACAGTGCCGAAAAAATAGATAGGGCACTGGATAATGCTTTAGCCGACATGTACACACTCATGATTAAGATTCTCCCCAAGAGATCGAACGGATTTTTTAAACTCCTCCTTCAGGAGTGGGATGTTAGAAACCTGGCAGCCGCAGTCAAAGCCAAGATAATGGGGGATGTTGCGAGGGATTACATAGTGGAGCTCGGAACTATGGTCGATAAAATAAAGGCAATAGCCGAGACGAAAACCCTAGAAGAGATCCTCGTGATACTTGAAGGAACCGAATACGAGGATGTGTACCAAAAGCTCCTCCTGAATGAAATTAATCTCGAAGAATTTGAAACAGAACTCTACAGGATCCACTATAAAAAACTCATGAGCTATGCACAGAGCAGAAAAGGAGAGGAGAAAAAGATAATCGAAGAGTTCCTGAAGCTTAAAATTGACAAAATAAATGTGATGACGATACTCAGAGCCAAACTCCACAGAATGAGCGCCGAGAAGATAAGACCCATGATAATTGAAGGAGGCAGCCTGAACCAGAGGATCATAGACACACTCCTAAATGTCGAGGATTTGAGCATGGCACTTGCAGAACTCGATTCCACGAGATACTCCCAGGTTTTGAGGGAGAGCAGGGAAGCCCTGGAGAGTGGTGACTTAAGCGCACTCGATAAGAGCTTCGAAAAGTTCATACAGGAAAAAATTGGGGAGATGACAAGGTTCTATCCTCTGAGCGTTGCCGTACCTATAAACTACATACTCCTCAAGGAGCACGAAGTGAAAAAGCTCAAAGCAATAGCGAAACTTATTGAGGATAAGATAAAGCCAGAGAGCATAAAAGCCCTTATTGGTGAAGCCTTATGAAGATCGTACTTATGGGAGATATGGATACTGCTCTGGGTTTCAAGCTCGCAGGAGTTCACGAGACCTACGCCTTTGATGAATCCTCCCTCGAAACGGACAGAGCAAAAAACAAGCTTAAGGAGCTCATAGAGAGGGGAGATGTCGGGATTATCTTAATTACAGAGAGGTTGGCTGAGAGGGTTGGCATTCCGGAGGTCACGTTCCCAATCATTCTTCAAATTCCCGATAAGTTTGGCTCTATCTTTGGTGAAGAGCAGCTTAAGGAGATAGTTAGGAAGGCAATAGGTGTTGAGATAAAGAGGTGAAGGAAATGGGAAAGATAATTAGAGTTACCGGTCCGCTGGTTGTTGCCGATGAGATGAGAGGCTCCAAGATGTATGAGGTGGTTAAAGTAGGTGAAATGGGGCTCATAGGGGAGATCATCAGGCTCGAAGGAGACACGGCGGTAATTCAGGTCTATGAGGAAACAGCAGGTATAAGACCGGGGGAACCAGTCACCGGAACGAACGCTTCATTGAGTGTCGAGCTTGGTCCCGGTCTGCTGACATCGATTTACGATGGAATCCAAAGACCCCTTGAATCCTTGAGAGAAAAGAGTGGGGACTTCATATCGAGGGGATTGAGCGCACCTGCTCTTCCGAGGGATAAAAAGTGGAAGTTCACCCCGAAGGCAAAAGTCGGGGATAAAGTGGTCGGCGGGGATGTACTCGGTGTTGTCCCCGAAACAAGTTTGATAGAGCACAAGATAATGGTTCCTCCCGGGGTTGAGGGAGAACTCATAGAAATTGCCGAAGAAGGAGAATACACAATTGAGGAGATTATCGCAAAGGTGAAAACCCCGAGCGGTGAAGTGAAGGAGCTGAAGATGTATCAGAGGTGGCCCGTTAGACTTAAGAGACCCTACAAGGAGAAGCTTCCACCCGAGGTTCCTCTCGTAACAGGGCAGAGAATTATTGATACATTCTTCCCGCAGGCAAAGGGTGGAACCGCTGCAATTCCCGGGCCCTTCGGGAGTGGAAAGTGTGTTGATGGGGATACATTAGTTCTAACGAAGGAGTTTGGGCTGATAAAGATCAAGGAGCTCTATGAGAAACTTGACGGAAAGGGCAAGAAGACTGTTAGAGAGGGAGAGGAGTGGACCGAGCTTGAGGAACCAATAACCCTTTGCGGATACAAGGATGGAAAGATTGTAGAGATAAAGGCAACTCACGTGTACAAGGGATATTCCCAAGGAATGATCGAGATAAAGACTAGAACTGGAAGAAGGATAAAAGTTACTCCAATACACAAGCTCTTCACCGGTAGAGTAACCAAAGACGGACTCGTTATAGAAGAAGTAATAGCAATGCACCTGAAGAAGGGCGACAGAATTTTGGTTGCGAAGAAGATTGATGGGGGAGAGGAGGTTAGGCTTAACGTTAAAGTCACCGTTAGATCTCCAAAGAAAGTCAGGATACCAGAAGTCTTCGATGAAAGGCTAGCAGAGTTCTTGGGCTATCTCCTCGCAGATGGAACGCTCAAGCCAAGAACAGTTGCAATATATAACAACGATGAATCTCTTCTGAAGAGGGCTAACGATCTCGCCAGAGAACTCTTTGGAATTGAAGGGAAGATAGTACAGGATAGAACTGTAAAGGTCCTCCTAATACACAGCAAAGCCTTAGTTGAGTTCTTCAAGGCCTTGGGAGTTCCTGGGGTCAAGAAGGCGAGGAACTGGAAAGTTCCCAAGGAGCTTCTTATGAGCAAGCCAAGCATTGTTGAGGCATTCATTAAGGCTTACATAGCTTGTGATGGTCACTATAATGAGAAGAAGGGAGAGATAGAGATAGCAACTGCTTCAGAGGAGGGTGCCTATGGCCTAAGCTACCTCCTCGCGAGGATTGGAATATACTCTCTCATTAGGGAGAAAAAAGTGAAGGACAAAAAGTACTACAGGGTAATTATAAGCGGCAAGACAAATCTTGAGAAACTCGGCATTGAAAGGAAAAGAAGAGGGTATACCAGCATTGACGTGATTCCGGTAGATATTGAAGAGCTTTATGAGGCAATTGGAAGGCCATACGCCAAGCTCAAAGACGCCGGGGTGGAAATTCACAACTACATCTCAGGGGAGAACATGAGTTATGAAACCTTCAGGAAGTTTGCAAGGTTCGTCGGCATGGAAGAGATAGCGGAGAACCATCTAAGCCACGTGCTCTTCGATGAAATCGTTGAGGTGAGGTACATAGATGAGCCTCAAGAGGTCTACGACGTTACAACTGAAACCCATAACTTCATTGGAGGAAACTTACCAACGCTACTTCACAACACCGTTACACAGCACCAGCTGGCAAAGTGGAGTGACGCCCAAGTCGTCGTATACATAGGATGCGGCGAGCGCGGTAACGAGATGACGGATGTTCTTGAAGAGTTCCCCAAACTCAAGGATCCAAGAAGTGGAAAGCCCCTCATGGAGAGAACCGTTCTCATAGCAAACACATCAAACATGCCTGTTGCGGCAAGAGAAGCTTCAATTTACACAGGAATTACCATAGCCGAATACTTTAGGGATATGGGATACGATGTAGCTTTGATGGCAGACTCAACTTCAAGATGGGCCGAAGCATTGAGAGAAATTTCGGGTCGTCTCGAGGAGATGCCCGGTGAGGAGGGTTACCCCGCATACCTCGCATCGAAAGTTGCGGAGTTCTACGAGAGAGCCGGGAGAGTAAGAACACTTGGAAGCGATGATAGGGTTGGAAGTGTGAGCGTCATAGGTGCAGTCTCGCCGCCGGGTGGTGATTTCTCGGAGCCTGTCGTTCAGAACACGCTTAGAGTTGTTAAAGTGTTCTGGGCCCTTGATTCGGACCTTGCAAGAAGGAGGCACTTCCCTGCAATTAACTGGCTTACAAGCTATTCCCTGTATGTGGATGCAATTAGAGATTGGTGGCACAATAACGTAGATCCAGAGTGGAAGGATATGAGAAACAGAGCCATGCAGCTCCTCCAGAAGGAAGCCGAACTTCAGGAAATCGTTAGAATAGTGGGTCCCGATGCTCTACCCGATAGGGAAAGGGCCGTGCTTCTGGTTACAAGGATGATCCGTGAGGACTACCTTCAGCAGGATGCCTTTGATGACGTGGACACATACTGCTCCCCGAAGAAGCAGATAACTATGATGCGCATTTTGCTCAACTTTTATGACTACACAATGAGAGCTGTTGATAGCGGGGTTCCTGTAGAAGAAATAGCAAAGCTCCCTGTAAGGGAGAAAATAGGCAGAATGAAGTTTGAGCCAAAAATAGAGAACATTGAGAAGCTCATAGATGAGACGAAGGAGCAGTTTGAAGAACTCATCAGGAAGTATGGAGCGTGAGGAAGATGGTGGGTAAGGAGTACTCAACAATTAGCAAGATTTACGGTCCCCTTATGATTGTCCAGGGCGTTAAAGGAGTTGCCTATGGTGAAGTCGTGGAAATAGAAGTCGAAGGGGGAGAAAAAAGGAAGGGACAGGTTCTCGAGGCGAGAGAGGATCTTGCCATCGTGCAGGTTTTTGAGGGTACGAGAGACCTAGACGTGAAAAGCACGAGGGTTCGCTTCACGGGCGAGACCTTAAAAGTCCCGGTTTCCCTTGACATGCTTGGAAGGGTCTTCAGCGGTATAGGTAAGCCCATCGATGGAGGACCCGAGATAATTCCCGAGGATAGGAGAGACGTCCACGGTGCTCCATTGAACCCTGTTGCAAGGGCTTACCCCAGGGATTTCATTCAAACTGGTGTCTCGGCAATAGATGGAATGAACACGCTCATTAGAGGGCAAAAGCTCCCCATATTCTCAGGTTCCGGTTTGCCACATAACATGCTCGCCGCCCAGATTGCGAGGCAAGCTAAAGTTTTGGGTGAAGAAGAGCAGTTCGCTGTCGTCTTCGGTGCAATGGGTATCACCTACGAGGAAGCAAACTTCTTCAAGAAGAGCTTTGAGGAAACGGGAGCCATTGAGAGAACCGTACTATTCCTTAACCTTGCCGACGACCCTGCTATCGAGCGTATAATCACGCCGAGAATGGCTCTAACGGTTGCCGAGTACCTTGCCTTCGACTATGACATGCAGGTTCTCGTCATCCTAACGGATATGACGAACTATGCTGAGGCTCTGCGTGAAATTTCAGCGGCGAGGGAGGAGGTTCCCGGAAGAAGAGGATATCCAGGTTACATGTACACGGATCTGGCAACAATTTACGAAAGGGCCGGAAGAGTTAGGGGGAGGAAGGGAAGCATCACCCAGATGCCAATCCTAACAATGCCCGACGATGATATTACGCATCCCATTCCAGATTTGACGGGATACATTACGGAGGGGCAGATAGTTCTGAGCAGAGATCTTCACAGAAAGGGTATTTATCCACCAATTGACGTTCTTCCATCCCTCTCAAGACTGATGAAGGACGGTATTGGTAAGGGAATGACAAGAGATGAGCACCCACAGCTCAGCCAGCAGCTCTATGCCGCTTACGCTGAAGGGCGCTCCCTCAGGGATCTTGTAGCAGTTGTCGGTGAGGAAGCATTATCAGAGACGGATAAACTTTACCTCAAGTTTGCCGATAGGTTTGAGAAGGAGTTTGTGGCACAGAGCTATGATGAGGACAGAAGTATATTCGAAACCCTCGATCTTGGATGGGAACTTCTGGCGATGCTCCCCGAGAGCGAGCTCAAACGTGTCAAGAAGGAGCAGATAATGAAGTACCACCCCAAGTACAGGAAGAAGGGCGCCTAGCCCTTCTCCTTGAGGTGATATGAATGGCAGAGATACTCAACGTGAAACCAACGAGAATGGAACTGCTGAAGCTCAAGAAGAGGATCAAACTGGCTTCAAAAGGGCACAAGCTCCTCAAGGAGAAGCAGGATGCACTGATAATGGAGTTCTTTACAATCTATGATGAAGCCCTCAGCCTCAGGAAAGAGCTAAATCAGAAGATGGTTGAAGCCTTTGATACCCTCAGAATGGCTGAGATAGATGTGGGCGTTTCGAGAATTAAAGAGATTGCGCTCGGCGTTTCACCCAACAAGGAAGTTGAAATAAGAAGGAGAAACATCATGGGAGTTCCCGTTCCCCTCATAGAAGCGGAGTCCTTCAAGAGGAGCATAGAGGACAGAGGGTACTCCTTTGTTTCAACCTCACCGAGTGTTGACACTGCAGCCCAGAAGTTTGAAGAGGTTCTTGAGCTTGCAATACGCCTGGCGGAGGTGGAGGAGACTCTAAAGAGGCTCGCAAGAGAGATAGAGAAGACCAAACGCAGGGTGAACGCCCTGGAGTACATCATAATCCCCAGGATGGAAGCGACGGTTAAATTCATAGAGCAGCGCCTCGATGAGATGGAGAGGGAGAACTTCTTCAGGCTCAAGAGGATTAAGGCGATCCTCGAAGCCAAGAGCGCCTGATTTTGATTTTCATTATTTTTGATACGGGCAAAACTTTATGAAAGCTCCCACCTAATATCACTCATGCCAAGAGAACCCGATGAAGTTATAAACAAGGAACTTTCGAGAATAAATCTCCACCTTCCGCGTCAGAAGAAGAGCTTAGCTAGGCTTCTTGAGGAAGAAAATCCGAGCATAAAGCTCAGGGACGGAAGTGAGCACCACTTCAAGAAGAGCGAGCTTGAATTTCTGGCATCCCTTCTGGAAGAGGAAGAGAAGGAAAGGCTCTACCTCCCCATAATACTTGAGATAACGACAACATGGCACGGCTACTTTAAGGTCCGGGGCACTCTAGCCGTCAAGGTCGTAGAGAAGATACTCGGAACATACGATATCCTTGAGGAAAAGAAGGAACTTACCCTCCCGAGATACCTGCTCCCGAAGATCAGACGCATGCTTCCAACCACGACCACGTATGCATTCATAATGGGGTGATATGGATGGAGGACGAGAAGATACTTCTCAACTATTACATGATGACGGTTCCCCACGTTACGGTACTCAGCGGTGCAATACTTGGGCTCCTGCTCCTTCTGAGGCTCGACGTTAAACTCGCTCTAGGCTTATTCTCCATCTTCTATGGTACCTCCCTCACAATAATCGCCATGATAGTGAGACCGCAGTTTGGAAAGCTCGGACTTTACAGGATAAGCCTCTTAGGGTTCATATCCTTAATCCTGATGGGACTCTTCTTAATCCTCCCCCACCTCTGAGTTTGCCTTTAGCAAACGATTTATAGGAGATCGGAGGAATAATTAACGGTGGGGTGAATTGAAGAAGGTAATAATGTTATTGATGCTGATGATAATGATGCCCCTCGCATCCGCACAGTTCGGAAGCTTTACCACGGAGGACAAGATTACCGTCGTCTCCGGGGGTTCAAGCGATGGCTACATCACGCTAACAAATGCACTGAACATAGATTTCAACGTCGTTTCCTTCGTTAAATACCACGTCTATGATCAGAACTCCAATGAAGTTCAGGGGGTCTCATTTGAGCTCATCCCGGATAAAAGCGGAGAATGGAAGAAAAGGACGAGCAAACGCTTCTATTACAGATTGAACGTGAGTGAGGGGCTAAAAGGCGGTAGTTATGTGATAGAGCTGAATCTATGGGGCTTCACCGAAACGGGAAAGATGTATATAATAACTGCAAGACTTCCCCTCGAAGTCAGAGAAAAACCCCTTGAACTCCTCGATATGGGCGCCTACATTGAAGGAAAGCCTCATGAGATGACCTATGCTCTGAACGGGGAGAATCTAATTGCCTATGCCCACATTAAAAATTTTAAGGGTTCTCCCGTTGAGGTCAACGCCACGCTGCAGCTCCTCAGGGGAAACAAAGCCATTCTGGAAAGCAGAAACAGCTTCAATGTAAGCGGGGATAACTATCTCCTGCAGGATAAATTGAAAATTCCCTACAACCTGCCCGAAGGGAAATACACCCTGAAATATGTGATATCATACCCCAAAGACACGTTCACTCTCTCCAAAGAGTATTTTATAACATTCGGGGTCAGGCTTGCCTCAATGTCCCTGAAAACCCAGAATCTTTTAGAGGGAGAAGAGAACGAAGTTTATATGGATGTAAACTCGGACAGGAATATCAACGCCACGGTAATCCTGAATATCCAAGACGAGAAAGGCAATATCCTAAAGAAAATTAAGGAAGACGTTAGCATATCCGCTGGAAGCAACTACTTCAAATTTAAAGTCCCCGCCTCAAGAACCGGAAAAATCCACGTAAAAGCGGAACTTAAATACAAAGAGGTGCTTCTGGGCGAGGCTGAGGATGAATTCCTGGTAACAGCATTTCCGAGGATAGGAAATACAAGCGTGCTCCTCCAGAATGAGCATGCGATCCTCAGGGTTGAAATTGAGAACCCAAACGAATTCGAGATATCCTCAAAATTAACATACATCCTGTACGTCAAAGATAAACCCTTTAAGTGGGAGGAAAAAGAGTTAATGCTCCAAAAAGGCACCAACGAAGTTGAAATAAGTGTGGAGATTCCAAAGGGAGAGGAAGTAAGGTACGAGCTGTATCTCAGGGAACTTGGAAAAAGCGTGAAAAAAGAGGGAAGCTTTAAAATAGAGGTACCGCCGAGCACCACAACGAGCACCACAACAACGAGCTCGACCTCAACCATCTCAAACACAAACACGACCACAACAACACCGAAAGGAGGGGAAAGTAATTTGGGAATTGGGATAGCCATAGCCGCAGTGATAATTCTGCTGGCAATACTCACATACATTGCCCTTGCTCCAAGGGAGCAGAAAAAAAGGGAGAGACCGAAGCCCAAGAAAAAATCCCCACTGGGGAGATTTAAGAAGCCTAAAATACCCCAATTTAAAGAGCTGAAAAATCTGCCCAGGAAAAAGCGCTAGCGCTAATGTTTTTAACCTCAAGGGAGAGTTATAATTGGCGAGAGGGCTGGGGCTCTCCGCAAGGAGGAAGTTCCGCCCACCCCACCGGGGCCGCGGTGCCGCAAGGCACCTCCCGAGAGGGAGGGCAACGGCGCAGAAACGACACGTCCCGGCGGATATGGGTATGAAGGCGGCGAAGGCCTTCGGCAACGAAGGCCGAGCTAACCCGCAGACGACCTGCCGGGGATCGGTGAAACGGCCGTCCCGCGGGGTGCAAGGCCGAGAAAGGGGCGATGAAGTCCCGGTGCGAGCCCCGTGGTAGGCCGCTCAGTCGAATGCCCCTGAATACAGAAGGCGGGCTATAGCCCTCTCGCCTAACTTTTCCACACAATATTTTTAGCAAGTTTAGAGAACTTATTTTGGTGAGCTTATGAAAATAACACCCCTAGCATCGGAGAGCCTCGGTGTCAGGAGTCTTGCGGTATATGTTGAAGTTGGTAAGAGAGGAATTCTCATAGACCCCGGCGTGGCACTCGGTCCGAAGCGCTATTCGTTGCCCCCTGCAAATGCAGAGCTTGAAGCCTTAGCCAAAAGTAGGGAAAAAATCCAGGCTTACGCTGAAAAAGCGGATATAATAACGATTTCTCATTACCACTACGACCACCACACACCTTTCTTTGAAGGTCTCTATGAGAGTTCATCTCCCGAAAGGGCTAAGGAAATTTATGAAGGCAAAATTCTCTTGATAAAGCACCCACGAGAGAACATTAACTTCAGCCAGAGAAAAAGGGCATGGGCATTCCTGAAAAATGCGGAGCCAATAGCAAAGCGCATCGAATATGCTGACGGGAGGCTCTTTGACTTCGGAGATTTCATAATGGAGTTTTCTCCAGCGGTTCCCCATGGAAGTGAAGGCACAAAACTCGGCTTCGTCCTCATGGTAATGATTGATGATGGTACCAAAAGGATAATCCATGCGAGCGATACCCAGTTTTTGAATAGGACTTCCGTTGAGTGGATAATCAAGCAAGCACCTGACTTGATAATAGGCGATGGTCCACCCACGTATCTTGAAGGCTACCGCGTTAAGGATGCATGGACAACTGGAAGAAAAAATTTAAACGAAGTAATCAAAGAAACAGGTGCAAAGATAATACTCGACCACCATCTAATCAGAGACAAGCGCTATCCAAAGTTCTTTGAGGAACTTGAGAAGGAGCCCCTAACATTTGCGCGCTTCCTTAAGAAGGAGGATAAACCCCTTGAAGCTTACAGAAGGGAGCTCCACAAAATAGAGAGAGGAGAAGATGCGGAGGTTCCCTTCCGTTTAGGCTGAGAACTGGAATTATCGCGCCGTTAACGTAACTTGCTAGGAATACTATCACACGTGCAACCTCATCGGGCTTTCCGAAGCGCCCCATTGGAAGTTGAAATGAAAGGAAATTCCGATTTTTTCAAATTTCTCATCAACTTCCGTGAAGTCCCTGAACCAGTAGACACCTGCGTTGTTCACCAGAATATCCTGTTCCCTTTCCCTTGTCAGAACAGCCATATCAAAACTACCTCAGGATATCTGGGAATATGGCGTCCACTTTTTGGTTTTTCCATAACATAGTTGATAAGAGCCTTCAACTCATTCGCCCTTGGTGCCGGCTTCCGCGACCTTCACAGCCCAGGTCTGGGCTTCGACGATCGTGATATTGTTTTCCCCGAAAAGCCACCCTTCAAAGGCCCTGGCGGCGATTATTTTCCCTTTAATTGGATCGCTCATCATCCTGAGATATCTCCGCTCAGTGTACTCCTTCCCGAGCCTCCCGAACTTCTGGGCTATGCAGAGTATGAAGACCGCGATTCTCTTTCCTTTAAAGCCGTTCTTCGATTCAACGAACCTCCGGATTTCTGTTAGGGGGCGCTCGTAGTAGATGGGCGCCCCAAGAATTATAAGGTCGCAATCATCAACATCCGGGTTCTCCTTTACGCTCCATGCGCGGGCATCAAAGCCTCTCTCCCTGAGGGCATTCTCCATCGCCCGCGCCACCCTCTCGGTCGAGCCCCTCCTGGAGTCGTAGACTATGCAGACCTTCATCCTCTCACCTACAGGTTACTCGATTTTTAACACCTATAACCTTTCTCTCCCCGGAAAGCCTTAAATCAAATGGCGATAACTTAGTATTGGGTGATAAAATGAAAGACTTCTACATTGCCCATGAGGAGGATATAAAAAGGGGAAAAACAACCGATGTTTATTTCATTAGGACGAAGAAGATACTCGAAACCAAGAGAATTCACAGGAAGGTTCTCGCCGATGTAACAACAACATCCCTTCCAAAGGGATGGAAGTGGGGCATTTTAGCCGGTGTTGAGGAAGTGGCAAAGCTCTTTGAGGGAATGCCAGTTAACATCTACACGATGCCCGAGGGGACGATATTCCACCCTTACGAACCAGTTCTGCAGATAGAGGGCTACTATAAGGAGTTTGGGATCTATGAGACGGCTTTACTTGGAATGCTGAGCCAGGCAAGCGGTATAGCCACCGCTGCGCTGAGGATGAAGATAGCTGCAAAATTCAAACCGGTCTACTCCTTTGGAATAAGGCATATGCATCCTGCTATTGCCCCCATGATCGATAGGGCGGCTTTCATAGGTGGGTGCGATGGGGTTAGCGGAGTCCTTGGAGCTGAGATGATTGGAGAGAAGCCCGTTGGTACGATGCCTCACGCCCTGATTCTGGTAATTGGAGACCAGGTTAAAGCTTGGAAGTACTATGATGAGGTTATGGAGGAAGGAGTTCCTAGGACAGCTTTGGTTGATACACTCTATGATGAGAAATTTGAAGCTCTCATGGCAGCCGAGGCTCTGGGCGAAAGGTTAAATGCTATTCGCCTGGATACACCAAGCTCTAGGAGGGGAAATTTCAAAAGGATAGTGGAAGAAGTTAGATGGGAACTGGAGTTGAGAGGATATAATTGGGTTAAGATATTCCTGAGCGGAGGGCTGGATGAAGAAAGCTTAAAGGAGCTTGCCGACGTTGCCGACGCCTTCGGTGTTGGAGGTTCAATAGCGAGCGCCAAACCAATAGATTTCTCCCTCGATATAGTCGAGATAGAAGGAAAGCCAATAACCAAGCGCGGAAAGCTGAGCGGAAGAAAGCAGATATATCGCTGTGAAAAAGGGCACTACCACAGAGTTCCAGCGACTAAAAAGCTCGAACGCTGTCCAGTATGTGGTGCAAAGGTCGAACCTCTCTTAAAGCCGCTCATTAAGGATGGAGAAATTGTTGCAGAACTTCCAAAAGCCAGAGAAATCAGGGCGTATGTTTTAGAACAGGCAAAAAGGTTCAATTTAACTCTCGAATGATTTTTCTATTTAAATTTTAGGAACAGGAATAAGAAATAGGAAGAAAAGAAGCGAAATCATGCCTCCTCAACGTAAATGCAGCTGACTGGGCATGCCTCAGCAGCTTCGTTGACACAGTCGATGAGGTCTTCGCCAACAACCTCGACTATAACCTGGCTCTTACCCTCGTCGTTCATTTCAAAAACATCCGGGCAGAGGCTTGCACAGATAGCATCTCCGATACAAACATCCTGGTCAACCCTAACTTTCCAAGCCATGAAACATCACCACTCTTAGCTTTGGGGGAGACAAATATAAAGGTTTCGGGATGTTAGGAGCCCCTAAAAAGTTTAGATACCGAAAATAAGAGAAGAACCCACTTTTGTAATATGTTGCTCAAACTTGCCCTAACCTAGTCCCAGCCGCTTTTTATATTCCTCGCTTATCATATCCGGAGTCCAAGGTGGATCGAAAGTGAGCTCTATTTCGGCATCTTTAACACCCGGAATCTCCAGAACCTTCTGCTCCACCGCCTGGAGAATCCACATGGTTAATGGGCAGCCAGGAGTTGTCATGGTCATTTTAACATAAACCGTACTATCCTCTCTAACGTTGACCTCATAAATCAGCCCGAGATTCACTACGTCAATCCCAATCTCGGGATCAATTACCTCTTTGAGCCTTTCAAGGATTAGCTCCTTTGTTAATGTTTGGGTTTCTGCTTCGGTCATTCTTCTCACCTAAGAAAAGTTGAATTTATCACATTTAAACCTTATTGAGCAAGAATGTCCAGTATAAGCTTTTTGGCAAACTTTTCATTTAGGGCTCCTGCCCTCAATTCTCTCATAACCCTCTGGATTCCAAAGCGTTTTAATATGGAAGCATTTTTTGATGCGGCTCTCCAAAGAGGGCACCCAAACCCGAGGGCATACTTCCTGTTGAGAACATTAATTGTCTCCTCCTTGTCCATCGCAAGGAATGCCGGGAAGTTTAGGTTTATCAGATCCTCCTGCTTGTATATAGAGAGGCTGCCCACACTGAGCAAATCCCCAGAAGCCACAATTTTTATCCCTTCCCTCCTAGCATAATCCTTCACGGCATCCATGACCATGGAGTGACAGCGCCCGCATATTGGAGCCTTTTTCTTTATCTGCTCTTTCATGATTTCCATATAGTTTGGAGCTTTCACCAGAACCGCACCGTACTCCCCCGCCCTCATGAGAACAACATCACTCATCTGAGGAAGCCTTACCATGACCGGAACCACATTAAAACCTGCCCATCTAAGGATCAAAAGGGTGGCTGTGCTGTCGCTCCCCATAGAAAAAGCAACTGCAATTTTATAATCTAGGGGTTCTTTATCAAAGTCCTCCCCATAGAGCCGGTATCTCAAAAGATCCTTAAATCTCCTGTAAGCTGGAGGGCTAAGCTCTTTCCTAACTCTATCCAGTGCTTTCATGGAATTTCTGACGCGATAGCTTTTGATGAAGTTATTTTCCACAGTCTCCAGCATTCAAATCCCAAAAACCTTAAATGGAGTATCCTTTAAAACCTTAGTGGCACTGTTTTTGAGAGCTTGGAGGTGAGAGCGTGAGAGGAATTATAGCAAAGGTGGAAGAAAAAACGACAATTCCCGTGTACGAGAGAACTGTTGAAAACGTTCTGGGGGCTGTCTTGGCAAGCGGGGATCTGTGGAGGATTATTGATCTGAGCGAAGAACCCCTCCCCCTGGCAACAGCAGTCTTGAAAGCTTTAAATGAACTTGGATATATTGAGTTCAATGAGGAGATCCTCCTCACAAAAAAGGGAAAAGAGCTGGTGGAGAAGTACGGGATAGGCAAGAGGGAGGACTACACATGCCGGCACTGCCAAGGAAAAACGGTGGGGCTCGATGCCTTTAAGGAACTCCTCAAGGAATTTAAGGACATCGTGAAGAACAGACCCCAGCCGAAGCATGATTTTGACCAAGCTTATGTTACTCCCGAGACAACCATAGCTAGAATAACCCTAATGCACACACGGGGAGATCTCAAGAACAAGGAGGTTTTTGTTCTCGGAGATGATGATTTGACAAGTGTTGCTTTGATGCTCTCAGGTCTTCCAAAGAGAATAGCAGTTCTGGATATCGATGACCGGCTTATAGAGTTTATCAAGAGGGTTGCGGATGAAATTGGGTACTCTAATGTAGAGATATTCACATTTGATTTGAGGAAGCCCCTTCCAGAATATGCCCTTAAGAAGTTTGATACATTCATAACAGACCCTCCTGAGACTGTGGATGCAGTTAGAGCATTCGTCGGGCGTGGAATTGCTACTTTAAGGGGACCTGGATGTGCTGGATATTTTGGAATAACGAGGCGCGAAAGTTCGCTCGACAAGTGGCGCGAGATTCAAAGGATTCTTCTAAACGAATTCAATGTTGTCATAACTGACATTATAAGGAATTTTAATGAATACGTAAACTGGGGTTACGAGGAAGAGACAAGAGCCTGGGAGCTTATTCCGGTCAAAATAAAACCAAAACACAATTGGTACAAGAGCTACATGTTTAGGATACAGACTTTACGTGGTTCAAAAGGTTTTGAAGGAGAAATAACCGCGGGAAAAGAGCTTTATGATGATGAGGAGAGCTCAACAACTTAATATCTCTTATTTTTTAGAAACGAAGAACGGATATCAGGCAGCCTTTTTTGCTCAGAATTGTTATAATTAAACCTTTTAGCCAATTCTCGGAAACTTTCTGGCTATTTTGACTTTGGGCTGAAAACGAAAGATTTATAAGCAAATTCCCAAGCCATAAATTGTAGAAGTTAAAACAAATGAAGCATTGGTATTCAAATTACTAAAAGGAGTATTTCACTGGAAAAAATGGATGGTGGAGAGATATGAGCTGGATAACACCAAAAAAAGCTATTATGGTTGCTGCGAGCGCTGAAGGTGGGACTAAGCTAAACGCCTTCGATAACGCCCTCCTAAAAATGGGGATTGGTAACGTTAATCTGGTCAAGCTGAGCAGCGTAATCCCCTCTCACATTGAATGGATAGATAAAATGCCCGAAATTCCCATAGGAATGCTTCTCCCAACAGTTTATGCACATATAGAAAGCGATGAACCAGGAATAACCATAAGCGCAGCCCTCGGCGTAGGATTGAGCGAGGGTAATGAGGGAGGATTGATCTATGAATACAGCGGACAGTGCACAAAAGAGGAGGCTATAGCTATGGTGAAGAAAATGGTGGAAGAAGGATTCAGAGTCAGGGGATGGAAATTGAAGGAGTTTAAAGTTGCTGTTTCGGAGATTACTGTTAAAGATAAGCCTGCCGCGGCTTTAGCTGCGGTTGTTATGCTTCCTTACTAGGAGGTGTTGGGTGTGGAAGGAGGTGACGAGGATGGGTGTCGAAAATCCATTAGGAATGCATGTCATATTGGACCTCTACGAATGCGACCCGAATATATTGGACGATATGGAAAAAATAGAAGAGATCCTCACTAAGGCGGCAGAAGTTGCTAACGCGACGGTTATAGATAAGAGGTTTCATAAATTTTCTCCTCAGGGCGTTTCTGGTGCCGTCATCGTTTCTGAAAGTCACATAACAATTCACACCTGGCCCGAGCATGGATATGCGAGTGTTGATGTCTATACCTGTGGGGATCACACCATGCCCATAAAGGCGGGCGAATATATTATAAGGGAGCTTAAGTGCAAAAACCCCACAGTGGTTAAAGTTGATAGGGGTCTCCTTTTCAGGAGGGCTTAAACCCTCCCCTTCATTTTAAGGGGTGAGATTCAATGCATTTTATAGAGTGGTATCCAAGAGGATATGGAGTCGGGTTTAAGATCAAGAAAAAGATACTTGAAACCAAAAGTGAATTTCAAAAGCTTGAACTCTATGAAACGGAGGGATTTGGGAAGCTCCTCGTCCTAGATGGCACCGTGCAGCTTGTGGAGATAGGAGAGGAGAGCTATCACGAGCCCCTTGTCCATCCGGTTATGCTTGCCCATCCAGAGCCGAAGAAGGTTCTGGTAATTGGAGGAGGAGATGGGGGGACAATCAGAGAAGTTCTCAAGCACAAGAGCGTGGAAAAGGCGGTTATGGTGGAAATAGATGGGGTTGTCGTTGATATCTCAATGAATCATCTTGGAATTGATGGAGGACTTTTAAAGCGCCTGCTGGAGGGAAAAGAGCCCAGGGGAGAGCTCATAATAGGAGATGGCGTCGCATATATGAAGAACTCCAAAGAAAAGTTTGATGTAATAATAGTGGATTCCACAGACCCTGTGGGAGCCGCAAAGCTACTCTTCAGCGAAGAATTTTACAGAAACGCCTATAATGCCCTAGGCGAGAGAGGAATCTACATAACACAGGCTGGAAGTGTCTATCTCTTTACAGATGAACTCCTGGATGCTTATAAAAACATGAGAAAGGTTTTTGATAAAGTTTACTACTTTAGCTTCCCCGTAATTGGATATGCATCTCCCTGGAGCTTCCTCGTTGGAATAAAAGGAGACATGGACTTTAAGAAAGTTGATTTAGAAAGAGCAAAGGAGCTCGACTTAAAGTACTATGATCCCGAGAGGCATGAGACACTGTTTCAGATGCCCAAGTATGTCAGAGAGCTTCTTGAAGGATCATGCTGTTAGGCTCGTAAGGTAATCCCAAACTATTTTAACTTTCCTTTCCTATTCCTTATGGTGAAAGCATGGAAGTAAAGTGTCCTCGGTGCGGTAGAACTTACTCAAAGGTAATACCTCCAAAATGTGTCTGCGGGGAAGAGCTTGAGATTACCTATGATTATTCAATAGTGGACGTGAAAAGGTGGAGCGGAAGAAACAGGGGAGTATGGCGGTATAAAGAGCTTCTTCCGGACGTTAGAAAAGTGATAAGCATGCGGGAAGGAGGCACCCCTCTTTTTAAAGCCAAACTCGGTGAGGAGCTTAATTTAAATATATTCATCAAGGATGAGACCCGAAACCCGACGGGCTCTTTTAAGGATAGATTCGTGACGGTTGCCGTCTCATACGGCCTTCCATATGCAGAGAATGGGTTTATAGTTGCGAGCGATGGAAATAGTGCCGCTTCTTTGGCAGCATATGCCGCAAGAGCCAACAGGGACGCTTTTTTGGTCGTTCCCAAGAAGGTTGATAAGGGAAAGCTCATTCAGATGATAGCCTTCGGGGGAAAGATAATTCGATACGGAGAGAGCGTGGACGATGCAATCCCCTATGCGAAGGAGCTTGCCAAGCTTAATGGGCTCTACGATATAACCTCTTCGAGCAATCTGATAGGGCTGGAGGGGCAAAAGACCCTTGCATTTGAACTATGGGAGGATTTGATGCCAACTCATATCCTAGTTCCCACGGGGAGCGGGAGCAACCTCTACAGCATATACAAAGGATTTAGGGAGCTCCTAGAAATTGGTGCCATAGAGGAGATGCCCCGACTTGTAGCAGTTCAGACCGAGAGATGCTCTCCAATTGCAAGCGAAATCCTTGATATAAGTGGTAAAACAGAATTTACAAAGGCTCTAGCCCTCTACGTTAGAGAACCCATAAACAAGGAAAAAGCGGTCAGAGCCGTCAGGGAAAGCGGTGGAACGGCTGTCATTGTGAATGAAGAAGAGCTTGATCTTGGGGAGAAAGCCCTTGCAAAAGAAGGTGTCTTTGCGGAGTATGCCTCAGCCGTTGTGGTACCCGCACTCTTCAAACTCAAAGAAGATGGTTACTTCGAGAAGGATGACAAAATAGCCCTCGTTATCACAGGTTCAGGGCTAAAGAGTGTTTATGAAGAGCGTGAGAGGTCTATGATAACAGGAACAAAACTTGAAATACTTAGGATACTCCGGGATTCCCCGAGCTATGGGTATGAGATATGGGAAAAGCTTGCAAAGCCCATGAAATACCAAGCTGTTTACCAGCATATAAAGGAGCTTCAAGCATTGGGGCTTGTGGAAGAAGCGTATAAAAGAGGTAGAAGGATTTACTACAAGCTGAGCAGCAAAGGACTGCGGCTCCTTGAGAACATAGAAGAGTAGATTTCACCTTAATTCCCGCCATTGGCTCAGATGGCCGGTAGAGATGCTAAATGCTCACATGTGAATATCCAACCAGTCAAGAGACATAATAGGGTAGATTTTTAAACCCTCGAGACCATTTTCTTTATCATCAGAGGAGGGGGAGGTTATGGATAAGGTCTATCTAACCTGGTGGCAGATTGATAGAGCGATATTCTCACTCGCAGATGAGCTCAGAAAGAAGTTCATGCCTGATGTGATTATTGGGGTCGCCAGAGGGGGATTAATACCCGCGGTTAGATTAAGCCATATTCTGGGGGATATAGAGCTAAGGGTTGTAGATGTAAAGTTTTATGTAGATATCGGAACCCACAATGAAAAGCCCGTGATAAGAATACCCATTCACGGGGATTTAAAAGGAAAGAAGGTCGCAATAGTGGATGATGTCAGCGATACAGGAAAAACACTTGAAGTCGTTATAGAAGAAGTTAAAAGGCTCGGGGCCGAGGAAATAAAAGTTGTATGCCTCTCAATGAAACCATGGACCTCAGTAGTTCCCGATTTCTACGTATTCAGGACGGACAAGTGGATAGTCTTCCCATGGGAGGAATTTCCAGCGGTTTCGAGGGAGTAGATGGATAAATTATCCGACAACTTTTTTCCACACCTTTTAATTCGTCGTTCAAAATTTTTTTGCAATATTGCCATCATGCCAACTCTTAATGGGCAAACCTTTTAGCACTCAACACCCTTCATTATACTACCCATCATTCTAACAACTATGCAAAAATGTTCAGATAAAATGACGGGGTGTTTGTATGCCGGTTGAAAAAGTGATGAAAAGGGATGGTAGAATTGTGCCTTTCGATGAAGGGCGTATAAAGTGGGCCATAAAAAGGGCAATGCTTGAAGTAGGAGTAGGGGATGAAGAACTTTTAGAGAAGGTTTTGAGGGCAGTTGTAAAAAGGATTAATGAGCTCTACGATGGGCAGATACCAAATATTGAAAATATTCAGGATATTGTGGAGCTTGAGTTGATGCGCAACGGTCTTTTTAATGTCGCAAAGGCCTATATCATCTATAGAAAAAAGAAAGCGGAGATAAGGGAAGAGAAGAGAAAGGTACTGAACAAGGACAAGCTCGATGATATCGATAAGAGATTCTCGATAAACGCTTTGAGGGTTCTTGCCAGCAGGTATTTAATAAAAAACACGGAAGGGAAGATAATAGAGAGCCCGAAGGAGCTTTTTGAGCGCGTCGCTACCCTTGCCGTCATCCCCGACATCCTCTACGACGAGAGAGTATTCTCCAAAGAGGGGGGCTTCAAGCAGGATTTGAGCAATTTGATTTACTACCATGAAATTATGGATGAATACGACGGAAAACTCAGCATCGGAAGATTCAAGCTCAACAAATATCATTTCGAACGTTTGCTAAACCTCTATGAGGAGCTTGCTCAGAAAGGGCATATGAAAATAAGCATAGATGAACTCATTAAAATGATCGAACATGGAGAGTTTGATGAGTATGAAGATGAGGTTGAGGAGTACTTTAGACTCATGACCTCCCAGATATTCATGCCAAACACTCCAGCATTGATAAATTCGGGGAGACCTTTGGGAATGCTCTCGGCATGCTTCGTTGTGCCCATAGAGGACGATATGGAGAGCATAATGAAAGCTGCCCACGATGTAGCCATCATACAAAAAATGGGGGGTGGCACAGGTTTAAACTTCTCAAAACTCCGCCCTGAGGGTGATATTGTTGGAACCACAACGGGGGCTGCAAGTGGGCCCATATCATTCATGCACCTCATAGATGCCGTTAGTGATGTCATAAAGCAGGGCGGCGTGAGACGGGGGGCTAACATGGGGATTCTCGAAGTCTGGCACCCCGATGTCGAGAAATTCATCCACGCGAAGGAGAAGAACGTGGGAACAAACGTCCTAAGCAACTTCAACATAAGCGTGGGGCTCTGGGAGGACTTCTGGGAAGCCCTCAAGGAAGGAAAGAAGTATCCACTTATAAACCCGAGGAACGGGGAAAAGAAGAAGGAGGTCGACCCCAAGGCACTTTTTGAGGAGCTCGCATTCATGGCGTGGAGCAAGGCAGATCCAGGTGTGGTTTTCTTCGATGTTATCAACAAAAGAAACGTTCTCGAGCCTGCAAAGGGTGAAAAAATACGGGCTACCAACCCGTGTGTTGTCGGCGAGACCAGGGTTCTGACGCCAGAAGGCTACATAAAGGCTGAAGAGCTCTTCCGCCTCGCAAAGGAGCGCGGAAAGAGGGAAGCCGTGGCAGTGGAGGGTATAGCAGAGAAAGGTGAACCCTACGCGTACTCCGTTGAAGTTCTCCTGCCCGGAGAAGAAAAGGTCGAGTACAGAACGGCTCACGGCAAAGAGCTGGTGATAGCCGACCCAATAGCGGTTCCGGCTTACGTCTGGAAGGTCGGAAAGAAGACCGTCGCAAGAGTCAGGACCAAGGAAGGCTACGAGATAACGGCAACGCTTGACCACAGATTGATGACGCCAGAAGGCTGGAAGGAGGTAGAAGATCTTAAGCCTGGCGATAAAATAATCCTGCCACGTTTCGAAGTCGAGGACGAGTTTGGAAGCGAGAGCATAGGTGAGGATATCGCCTTCGTCCTAGGATGGTTCATCGGGGATGGATACCTCAACACCAAGGATAAAAGGGCGTGGTTCTACTTCAATGCCGAGAAGGAGGAAGAAATCGCCTGGAAGGTCAGAGAGATACTGGTTAAACACTTCGGAATCAAGGCTGAACCACACCGCTACGACAACCAGATTAAGCTCGGTGTTCGCGGAAAGGCATATGAATGGATTGAAAACATCGTTAAGACTAATGAAAAGCGCGTTCCAGAGCTGGTATACCGGCTTAAACCCAACGAGATTGCTTCATTCCTCCGCGGTCTCTTCAGCGCCGACGGCTACGTTGACAATGACATGGCGATAAGGCTGACCTCCCGCGACAGAGAGCTCCTCCGGGACGTTCAGAACCTACTGCTGCTCTTTGGAATCCTGTCCAAGATATACGAGAGGCCGTATAAGAGCGAGTTCAAGTACACCACCAAGAACGGCAAGGAGAGAACTTACGAAGCCGGGGGCTACTATGAACTCGTAATAGCGAACTACAGTAGAAAGCTTTTTGTGGATAACATAGGCTTCGAAGGATACAAGACGGAGAAACTCAGCCTCAAGAAGACCAAGAGGGACGAAGCGATAGTCACGGTCGAGAGCATTGACGTGCTTGGCGAGGAGATCGTCTACGACTTCACCGTCCCAGGTGAGCACAGTTACATAAGCAACGGCTTCATGAGCCACAACTGCGGAGAAGAGCCTCTCTATGACTACGAATCATGCAACTTGGCATCTATAAACCTTGCAAAATTTGTGAGATATGATGAAAACGGAAAGCCATACTTTGACTGGGATGAGTATGCTTATGTGATTCAGAGAGTGACAAAATACCTCGACAACGCAATAGATGTCAATAAGTTTCCACTTCCCGAGATAGATCACAACACGAAGCTCACGAGAAGAATAGGTGTCGGAATAATGGGTTTAGCAGATGCCCTCTTTAAGCTCGGTATAACGTACAACAGTAAGGAAGGTTATGACTTCATGCGCAAGGCCACCGAATACCTCACCTTCTATGCTTATAAGTACAGCGTTGAGGCTGCCAAAAAGCGCGGTACATTTCCGCTCTATGAAAGAACAAAGTACTCCGAGGGCGAACTGCCCGTCGAGGGTTTCTATCACCGGGAGATATGGAACCTACCATGGGATGAACTCGTTGATGAAATTAAGAAATACGGTGTTAGAAATGGTATGATTACTACATGCCCGCCCACGGGGAGCGTCTCAATGATTGCCGATACTTCCAGTGGGATAGAACCAATATTTGCCCTAGTTTACAAAAAGAGCGTTACTGTGGGAGAGTTCTACTATGTTGATCCCGTTTTTGAGCAGGAGCTAAAGAGGAGGGGACTGTACAGCGATGAAATACTCCAGAAGATAAGCGATAACTACGGAAGCATCCAGGGTCTTGAGGAGATTCCAGAAGATATGCAAAGAATCTTTGTAACTTCAATGGACGTGCACTGGCTCGATCATTTGCTCGCACAGGCTGAAATTCAGCTGTGGCTCACCGATAGCGCAAGCAAGACCATAAACATGCCAAACGATGCAACTGTGGAGGATGTCAAAGCGGCTTATCTCATAGCCCACAAACTGGGATGCAAGGGTGTGACCGTCTACAGGGATGGCTCTCTAAGCGTTCAGGTT
Source organism: Palaeococcus sp. (in: euryarchaeotes) (assembly GCF_053987695.1). Taxonomy (NCBI): domain Archaea; kingdom Methanobacteriati; phylum Methanobacteriota; class Thermococci; order Thermococcales; family Thermococcaceae; genus Palaeococcus; species Palaeococcus sp. (in: euryarchaeotes). The sequence goes on along the minus strand of NZ_JBMXHE010000002.1, from coordinate 20,075 downwards.
TATAATGTGGAGGGACAGAAAAAGCAGCGTATCAAGGCAAAACCAAGTGATTATGCCGTTAAAGTCTTGAAGGACATTGTTGAAAGGGAACCATGGCTGGAACGCTTCATAGATGTGAAAGCAATAATAAACGGGAGCAATGGAAAGAAGGGAATAACCTTTACAATAAACAGAACACCCGCCCCAAAGAAGGAGGAACCGTCAAAGGATATTAAAGAGCTCCTTGGGGTTGTATACTGCCCTGTCTGCTATGAGAAGGATGGAGAACTTGTGGAGCTTAGAATGGAGAGTGGATGTGCCACATGTCCAAAGTGTGGCTGGAGCAAGTGCGTCATCTCCTGACCCTTTCCTTTTTCCAGTACCGTACAGGTTTTCCTTAGAGATAGACTTTTATATTTATGAAACTATTCTCGAATGAGGTGATACCATGCAGTTTGAGGATGCTTACAAAGAGGTTTACGAAATTGTGAAACCAAAATACAGGCTTTTCACGGCAGGCCCTGTTGCATGCTTTCCTGAGGTTCTTGAAATAATGAAGGTGCAGATGTTCAGCCACCGTGCGGCTGAATACAAAGAGATGCATGTTGATACAGTTGAGAAGCTTAAAAAATTCCTCGAAGTTGAGAGGGGAGAGGTTCTCCTATTTCCAAGCTCCGGCACTGGAGTAATGGAAGCCAGCATAAGGAACGGCGTTTCCAAGGGCGGAAAGGTTCTCGTAACGGTAATCGGTGCTTTTGGGAAGAGGTACAAGCAGGTGGTTGAAAGCAACGGGCGGAAAGCAATAACCCTTGAATACGAGCCAGGAAAAGCCGCAAAGCCCGAGGATCTTGACGAGGCATTAAAGAAAAACCCTGATGTTGAAGCAGTGACGATAACATACAACGAAACATCCACAGGTGTTCTCAATCCACTTCCCGAGCTGGCTAAAGTTGCAAAAGAGCATGGAAAGCTTGTTTTCGTTGATGCCGTAAGTGCGATGGGCGGTGCCGACATCAAAGTCACAAAATGGGGAATTGATGTTGTCTTTGGAAGCTCCCAAAAAGCCTTTGGTGTTCCGCCGGGATTGGCGATTGGAGCCTTCAGCGAGGAGTTCATCGAGATAGCGCGTGGAATGGAGGAAAAGGGATGGTACTTTGATATCCCGAGATATATAAAGGTGCAGAACGAGAAGCAGGGACCGCCTTCAACCCCGGCAATGCCGCAGGAGTTTGGATTAAACGTTGTCCTGAGGATAATAGAGAGGATGGGTGGCAAATACGAGTGGCTCGGCATGTATAGGAAGAGAAGCGAGATGATAAGAAGCGGAGTTAGGGAAATGGGCTTGGATATACTGGCAGAGCCGGGCTATGAGAGTCCAACAATTACAGCAGTATTAACCCCTGAAGGAGTTAAGGGAGTTGAGATCTACAATGCAATGCGCGAGCGTGGCTTTGAGCTGGCCAAGGGCTACGGTGAGGGAATAAAGGAGAAGACCTTTAGAATCGGAAACATGGGATACATGACCTTTGAGGACATTCAAGAGATGCTCGCCAACCTTAAGGAAGTCGTGGAAAAATTGAGAAAGTGAGCTAGAGAATCTTTTCGAGTTTTACCTTTTCTCCCTCTTCTGCAATTCTGTAGATAGCATCAACGCTTCTTGAATGTGTCCTGAAGTCAAAGGCAAGCTTCACCACGATTTCAAACTTCCCAAGAGTATCCTCATCAATCTTAAGCCAGTGCTTTATCTCACTGATTAGGTCATTTGAGAGCACGAGCGATGTAATTATGAAGGGATATTCATCTATGAGCTTTTTCAGGAGTTGAGGGACGCTCACCGTGTGGAGTGTGTCTATGATAACATAGTCAGGATTTAGCCTTTTTATCTGTTCTATGACCTCTTCCGTCCTCCTTTCGAGAGACTCTGAATTAAACTCCGTGTTTATTATATGTATGTTCCCTTTAAAGGGTTTAAACTCGTTATAGGCTGTAACCACAGCTATTTTCCATTCCTCCGGGATTAAGTGAACTAGTGCCTCAACGAGTTTTGTTTTACCGCTTCGGTTCCTTCCAACTATTAAAATGTCATCTTTTTCTAGAAGGGTTTTCTTCAAAAGCTCAAGCTGCTCCTCATTTATGCTTCCATATCTGAGAAGATCTTCTGGAGTAAATATGTAAACCGTCATTTTTAATCACCATAAAATATACGCCGGGAGAAAATATAAACCTTCACCTCAGATTCTCCTTCGCTTTAATCAGTGCTACAAGGAGCTCATTCATAGGGGTTTTTAGCCCGATACTCTCCGCATATTCAACTATTTTGCCATTTATATAATCTATTTCGGTTCTCTTCCCCCTTTTAATGTCCTGAAGCATGGAGTTGTAATTATCCTTTGTGTCCTCAAGGGTATCAATTATAACATCTATAGGGTGCTCCTCAAACTCTATTCCAAGCTGCTGTGCTACCTGACATCCTTCCCTAGCAATTTCCACCAAAATCCCTTGTAAGTATCCATTTTCGAGCAAATAACCATTTTTAACTTCCAAAAGAGCCCCTATGGGATTTATCGCGGAGTTCACAATAACTTTGATCCATTTCCATCCAATTATGTTTGTGCTGGCTTCAGTTTTAATTCCTACCTCATTAAACACTCTCACGACATCCCCGACAAAATCGTCTTCACCCTTTGGATAGACGCCTATTCTGGTTATTCCCTTTCCGGTCCACCTCACTACCCCCCACCTTTCCATCGCCGCTCCATTGGTGGTTATGCCTCCCAGAACTTTCCTAGTGTAGTTTAATGCGAGATCTTCATTTCCCAGCCCGTTCTGTATGCTCAGGACCCACGTATTCTTTCCTATGCATCTGCTCGCACACTCTAAGGCTGTTTTTGTTGAATAAGCTTTTGTGGATACTATTAAAAGATCCGGAGTCTCCTCTGGAGCATAAAGAGAAGCCTTTGGGTAGGTCACGAACTCCTCAACACCCGTAATTCTAAGACCCTTCTCATTTACAGCCTTCACGTGCTTCTCTCTTCCAATAAGTAGGACTTCATGCCCTCCTCTGGAGAGCAAACCCCCAAAGAGAGAACCGATAGAACCCGCGCCGAGAACATAAATCCTCATCTTCCCACCAAAAGGATTTTTAAAAAGAAAGCTTAAAGCCTTTCCGATGAATATGGAGATAGCCGTGATCCTAGTAGAGCCCGAATATCCCATAAATCTGGGTTCAATAGCAAGGGTTATGAAGAATTTCGGGGTTAAAGAGCTTATCCTCGTTAGTCCGAAGGTTAATCCAAAGGACAAGCTTGCGAGAAAGTTTGCTGTTCATGCAGTTGATATATTGGAGAATGCAAAAATCGTGGAAGATCTGGATGGGGCATTAAATCTTGTCAATTTTGCCATCGGGACAAGTGGAGTTGGAGGACAGAGATATATACCCCAGAGGAGTCCAATAACCCCAGAGGGTCTTGCGAGGAGACTACCTTCTATAGAGGGAAAATTGGGAATTGTATTTGGAAGGGAGAGTAGGGGACTCAACAATGAAGAACTTGAGAAGCTTGATTTCACCGTGACTATACCAACGAGCGAGGAATATCCCATAATGAACCTAAGTCACGCGGTTGCTGTAATCCTGTATGAGCTTTATAAGAGAAGAACAGAGGACAGTACTATAAAAACATCAACGAGGAGGGATAGAGAGATATTCATCCAGTTCTGGAGAGAGCTCATGAGAGTTCTGGATACCCCAAGGGATAACTATAAAAAGAAATACACGGAGATTATGATGCGCCGGGTGCTGGGAAGAAGTTTTATCTATGAAAGAGAGCTCCATGCAATTTTGGGGCCCTTACGAAGGGCAGTTGAAGAGCTTAAGAGGTGTAAACATGCTGACGATTGAGTCATTTGAAGTTAAGGGGCGTAAAATGTGGATAGCAGTCATCCACAATGGAAAGATCCATGGAATAATTTTTTCGCTTGATGGGAGGGATTTTCTCGATGAGAGGCTGAAAAACTTGACATCATTCCTGATCAAAAGAGATGTCACGATCGATCTCAAAGAAGGGGAGAGTGAACTTCCAGAGATTATTTTTAGGACAATTATCGGGGAAATGGATAATAAAGAGGCATTCAAACTTCTGAGCCTCAGAGGATTAACTCCTTTTGAGCGGAAAGTTTATGAGGTACTAACAAAAAAGGTTAAACGTGGGGAAGTGATAAGCTACAAAGGACTGGCAGATATAGTAAAAACCTCACCGAGAGCCATTGGAGGAGCCATGAAGAGAAATCCCTATCCAATAGTGGTTCCCTGTCACAGGGTTGTCTCATCAAATGGTATTGGTTACTACACGCCAAAAATTGAATATAAAAAATTCCTGCTCGAAATAGAGGGGGTGGAAAAGTGGACAAGCTGAAAGCTTACATAATAGGATTCCTCATCCTAGTTTTAGCGATAGCAGCAGGCATAATATACAAATGGGGCTTCTTGATGCTTATAAGGATTGTATTAAGCCTTGGATTCCTTGGAGTAACATTGATGCTCGCTTTCTTTCTAGCGCTAACGCTCTATGCCGAGAGCTGGAAGTATGGGGCCTATCTCGTTATCCCAACAGCTCTAAGCGCCTACGCCACATATTTAAGTGCAACATGGCAGAATCTTAAAATCGTGGGAGGGATAATAGTCCTCTTCGTTCTGGGACTGGTTTTCGGGATATGGTACATAAGCGAACCGGATTTGGGTTTAATGGACAGATTCAAGAGTGCAGAGAGCCTCGAAAGATCAGGAAATTACAAAGCGGCGGCTAGGAAGTATGAGAAGAAAGGAAACTATCTGAAAGCAGCTGAGATGTATGAAAAGCTTGGATGGATGGAAAGTGCAGCATGGGCTTATGAAAAGGCGGAGAAGTATGAAAAAGCAGCCGAGATCTATGAGAAGCTCTATGAGAAAGAGAAGGATACATACTATCTCAAGGAAGCCCATGAATACTGGAAAAAGGCAGGAGATATGGAGCGTGCAGCTAAAGCCCTTGAGCAGTATGCCGAGGAAGAACCGTGGTTCTGGGAGGACGTGGCTGAACTTTATGAGGATCTTAGGATGGAAGATAAGGCTAGAGAGGCTTGGGAGAAAGCTTTAAAGTATTATGAAGGTGAAGCCAAAGAAGAGGGTGTTTTCTGGGAGGATGTTGGAAACATAGCGCACAAACTCGGGAATGAAGAGCTCGCCCGTGAGGCATACGAAAAGTTCCTTGAATACTGCATCAAAGAGGCGGAAGAAGATCCTATGTGGTGGAAGCATGTAGCAGAAGCATATGAATATCTCGGCGATAAGGAGAAGGCAGAAGACGCAAAGAGGAAGTATGAAGAATATAGAAAACAGATAATGAAGGGTTCTGAAGAAACTTAACCCTTTTTATTAACAGATTTCACTTCAAATTTGTTTTTTTCTCCTTTCAAAGCGCCATTTCTCTATAGTCCTGACAAAGGGACATCTCTTTCTCTATTTAGCAAGGAACTCCTTGATCATGACACCAACCATAAAAATAGGAAAGAGGCTTTAAAAAGCAAATTATGAAGGAAAATTCATTAATGCCACGTAACCGTTCTGTGCACCACCTTCCCCGCTAAGGCATCTTTCAAAGCCTGCTCCATTATCTCCAAGCCTTTTTCAGCCTGTTCCTTCGTAATTACGAGTGGAGGTGTTATCCTTATCACGTTTCCAAACATGCCATAGCTCGGAAGTATCAAACCTAGTTCAAAAGCCCTCCAGCATATTTTTCCTGTAAGCTCCGGATCAGGTGCTCCATTGCTCTTTATTATCTCAACACCATTCATCAAGCCCATTCCCCGCACATCTCCGATAACCTCGTAACGCTCCATCATCTCGTGGAGACGCTTTCTGATGAACTCTCCTACTTTATTGACATTTTCGAGTATCTTTTCTTCCTCTATTATCTTGAGAGTAGCATAGGCAGCTGCTGAGATCACGGGATTTGCTGCAGGGGTTAAGAGGGCACTTCCGCTGGTCATGTCCATAAGTTTCGCTTTTCCTATAACTCCACTTAGTCCCATCCCACTTGCAACGCCCTTTCCAAAGGCTATGAAATCGGGTTCAACTTCAAAATGTTCGCTTGCAAACCATTTGCCCGTTCTCCCGATGCCCGTTTGAACCTCATCCATCGCTAGGAGGATTCCATGTTCCTCAAGAACTCCCTTCAACTCACTAAAGAAGTTCTTGGGGGGAACCACTATTCCACCATCGCCCTGAATAGGCTCTGCAATTAAAACACTCACTTCATCCGGGGGAACTACATGGGCAAGTACGTAGTGCTCCAGATAATCAAGGAAAGCATTTATAAGATCTGCAGGATTCTCATACCCATTTATTCCCCATGGATTACGGTAGGGATTTGGATATGGAACCCAAACCACGTTGGGCACCATTGGGGAAAAACCCCTCTTCTGAGAGCTCTGAAATGCCGCTATGGAAGTTGCTCCATAGGTTTGTCCGTGATATGCCCCTATGAAGGCGATAAACCACGGTTTTCTCGTGGCAAAACGCGCAATTTTCATTGTTAAATCCATTGCATCACTTCCACTGAGCCCGAAGAGAATCTTTGCATCCCTTATGGGAGCTTTTTCAGCCAAAATCTCAGCAACTTCTATAGCCCTCTTGCTGTATGTGTACCCTATCATCGAATGCTGTATCTTTTTCACTTGTTCTTGAACTTCCTTTACTAGTTTTGGATGAGCATACCCAGTTGAAGCCGCAGCAGCGCCGGCTAAAAAGTCTATGAAGACATTCCCATCCACATCCTCTATCAATGCCCCATAACCTCTCTCCGGGACGACCGGGAAGAGCTTGACACCAAGCCCCTGAGAAACAACCTTCTTCTCACGCTCAATGAGCTCCTTTGCCTTAGGCCCCGGAGGCTTAACCACAATCTTAGGATACTCAAAACTCATAGAACTCCCTCCAAAATTGTTTAGAAAAAGGAAAAGGCGTTATGGATTGGCGGCTATAAATTCGTTCGTGTACTTCTTGATGACGGTGTACAGCACCACCAGCCCGAGCAGGTTGGGTATGGCCATTAGACCGTTCATCATGTCCGAGAATGTCCAAACATTCTCCAGGACCGTTGTTGCACCGATGTATATGAAGATCACCCAGAGTATGTTGTAGATAAGGTGAAGCCTTGGATAGAGTTTTGCGAATTTCTCGGGATCTTTCTCAAGCCATTTTGCCAAGTACATTATGTTCTGCCTTCCGTAGAAGTTCCATGCAAGAACCGTTGAGTAGGCGAAGAGGATAACACCTATAACGACCATGACCTCACCGACATGTCCAAATGCCCTTGCAAAGGCTTCCTGGGTCAAAGCGGTGCTCGTCTTACCCGTCTGCCATGCACCCGTAGCAACGATTGAAATTCCCGTGAGTGAACAGATTATAATCGTATCAATGAATGGACCCAGCATTGCAACGTGTGCCTGTCTCGATGGGTTGTCTGTCCTAGCAGCGGCGTGTGCCATACTCGCTGTTCCAAGTCCTGCCTCGTTGGAGAATAGACCTCTGGCAACACCCCATCTTATAACTGTACCAACAGCACCACCGGCAACAGCCTTCCCCGTGAAAGCGTCTCTAAATATTAAGGCTATTGCACTTGGCAAGTGTCCCGCGTATTTTATCCATACGCCAATTGCAAAGATGAAGTAGACTATTGCCATGAAGGGAACCAGAGCCTCTGTGAATTCACCTATCCTTTTAATTCCACCGATGGTAACGATGAACGTTAGGATTGCAAAGGCTAGGCCAGTTGCCCAGAACGGAACATGGAATGCCACGTTCATTCCAAGTGCCAGAGAGTTTGATTGAGTCATGTTTCCAATACCAAAAGCTGCAATTGCTGCAAACATGGAGAATAGGATTCCAAGAACTTTCCCTACCGATGCCATGGCATGCCCTCTCGCAAGGTAGTATGCAAGTATCAGGAACAGTAGTGCTATTATGTAGGCTATTATCATTAATCCTCCACCGAGTTTTGTGGCATCGTATCCTATAAATGCAGCAAATATCAACACAAATATTGTTGCTAAGTACCTTGCATTTGGTGATATTTCAGCTTCTTTAAATCCTTTTTCCAGGGCATTGAAAGAACCTCCAATCATTGTTCCGTCGGGGAGTTTGCCCCTAAATGCAACTCCTAAGAGACCTTCTGAATATCTGGTGGCCATACCGACCGCAGCAGTCACCCACATCCAAAACAGAGCACCAGGACCACCATGGTAGATTGCCGTTGCAACACCAGCTATGTTACCTATACCTACGGTTCCTGCAATAGTAGCCATCAATGCCTGGAATGGCGTAATATCCCCTTCACCCTGCTTCTTCCTTCCTTGGAAAAGGGTAAAGCGAATAGACCACCCAAGACGTCTAAGTTGGATTCCCCCCAGTACTATACTAAGGAAAAGCCCTGTACCAACAAGTAAAATCATTATGGGAGGACCCCAAACTATACCATCAAGCCAGTTTATAAAATCCATTACTGCACCCATACAAACACCTCCCAGATATTGTTTCATTGAAGTTCCTGAGAGTTCACTAAAGCAGGTATACTGACGTCGATGTACTTTACAAATATAATTTAAATCCACTTCACTTATTTAAGGTTTATGGAATATTGTTTGACTATTAAACATATGAAAAAGAATTTATGCAAAATTTTCGAGGCAATTTATAAATACCTCATTTACCAAGAACTATCTGGAATGATGAGTCTGGAGCCCACTGATATGATGAAGATGTTTCGCGGGGCTGACCGGTGTTAAAGATGCTGAAGGAAAGAATATGCAAGGATCTCTATGAAGAAATTGAGAGGCTTGAAAAATCCATAATCGAGCTTGAGGATGAGGTTATCCAACTTAAAGCCCAAATTCAAGCCAAAACAGAGGAGGTTAATAATCTAGCCATAGAAAATGAGAATTTGCGATACAAGCTTGAGAGACTTCAGAAAACGTATGCTCAGATGGTTGAAATCCTCAAAAAGATGAAATTTCCCATAATACTCCTCGATGAGGATGACGAACAGAGGTGATATCTCCATAGAGCATATGGGCGTAAGGCTTAAATAATTGAAGTACGTTAATAACTGATGAATCTAAAATCTATTCTCAGACCCCCTACGAATCAGATGGCTAGAATAACGCTAAAAATAAACTTTTAGCTGCAACAGAGTTGCAGGGGGAAGGAGCAATGGGAAAACTAGTCAATGCTGTGCTGATACTCTTGATTATCATAGCAGTATTCCATCTCAATCTCGGCTATTACATAGTTAGAGGATTCCATGGAGGCCAAAATAACGAGTTCATGACAGTGACTCTAAATGAGAGCGAGGTTGTAACTGCCTCCGTAAATGAAACTACACCCCGCGTCCTAACAGCCATTGAAAAGGGCCAAGATGCTCTCTTCAACATTGCATATCATCTGGATTCAATGGCTTCACAGCTGCCCCTAAATGATGTCACAAGCACCCTCGCTTCAGTAGCAACAGCCATCGTTCTCATAATAGTGCCTCTTCTAATCCTGACCCACCTTATAGTGAGCATCGCGGTCAGATGATAACTGGTTTTTGTTTTTATATTTTAGAAGCGGTACTGTCAGGATAACGGGGCATCACCACTGCGAGAGATGGCTTCTTTTTCTGAAGAATCATCAAAAACTCAAACCCTAACAGTATCTTAGAAGCAAACGAAAGCCTTTTTTAACACCTCCCCTATTTTTTGATTATAGCATAGAGGTGATTGTTATGTCAATGGATATGACGACAAGGATGTTCAAGGAGGAAGGATGGGTTAGAAAAAAGTGCCCCAAGTGCGGGAAATACTTCTGGACGCTCGACCCGGATAGAGAGACCTGTGGAGATCCGCCCTGTGACGAGTACGCCTTCATAGGAAAGCCGGGGATACCGAAGAAGTACACCCTTGAAGAGATGCGTGAGGCTTTTCTGGGTTTCTTCGAGCGCAACGGCCACGGGAGAGTTAAGCGCTATCCCGTTCTACCCCGCTGGAGAGACGACGTTCTCCTCGTTGGAGCTTCAATCATGGACTTCCAGCCGTGGGTCATAAGTGGCGAAGCCGATCCTCCGGCCAATCCGCTCACGATAAGCCAGCCCTCAATAAGATTCACGGACATAGACAACGTCGGAATAACCGGAAGACACTTCACGATATTCGAGATGATGGCTCATCATGCCTTCAACTATCCCAAAAAGCCGATATACTGGATGGATGAGACCGTTGAATATGCCTATGAATTCTTCACAAAGGACTTAAGAATGAAGGGGGAGGACATAACATTCAAAGAAAATCCTTGGGCAGGGGGAGGAAACGCCGGTCCGGCCTTTGAAGTTCTCTACAGAGGCTTAGAAGTTGCTACACTCGTTTTCATGCAGTACAAGCTGGCTCCTCCAAACGCTGATCCAAGTCAAATTGTCGAGATTAAGGGGGATAAATACGTTCCAATGGAAACTAGAGTTGTTGACACGGGTTATGGATTGGAAAGGCTCGTTTGGATGAGCCAAGGAACCCCAACAGCTTATGATGCCGTTTTGGGTTATGTCGTGGAGCCACTTAAGAGAATGGCAGGCGTTGATAGGATAGACGAGCGTATACTCATGGAAAACTCACGATTGGCCGGAATGTTTGATATAGAGGACATGGGCGACCTGAAGGTGCTGAGGAGAGAGGTGGCAAACAAGGTGGGGATAAGTGTTGAGGAGCTCGAAAAAGCTGTCAGGCCATATGAGCTTATTTACGCCATAGCGGATCACACAAAGGCACTAACCTTCATGCTCGCCGACGGTGTAATTCCGTCGAACGTTAAAGCTGGTTATCTGGCGCGTCTATTAATAAGGAAGAGCATAAGGAACATGAGGGAACTTGGCATCAATGCTCCTCTGAGCGAGATAGTGGCAATGCACATTAAAGCCCTCCATAAAACGTATCCTGAGTTTAGGGAGATGGAGGATGTAATTCTCGACATAGTAGACGTTGAGGAGAAGCGCTATCAGGAAACGCTGAGGAGGGGAAGCAACCTGGTGAAGCGCGAGGTTGCAAAGCTGAAGAAAAGTGGAAAGGATGAGATCCCCCTTGAGAATCTGATATTATACTACGAGAGCCATGGTTTGACCCCCGAAATTGTTAAGGAAGTGGCTGAGAAGGAAGGAATAAGGGTTCACATACCTGACAACTTCTACACGCTGGTTGCAAAGGAAGCCGAAAGAACGGTCAAAGAGGAGGAAAAAAAGAGCATAGTGGATTTCGAACTCCTTCAAGACTTGCCCGACACGAGAACCCTCTACTATGAGGATCCAATGATGAAGGAGTTTGACGCGAAAGTGCTCAAAATCCTTGGGGAGTGGGTAGTTCTGGATCAAACGGCATTCTACCCCGAGGGTGGAGGACAGCCATGCGACCTAGGAACTCTAGATGGTATAAAAATCCTCGATGTGCAGAAGGTAGGAAAGGTAATCCTGCACAAAGTTGAACGCATGGAGTTCAGGGAAGGGCAAAGAGTCCATGGAAAAATCGATTGGGAGAGGAGAATACAGCACATGAGACACCACACGGGAACCCATGTTCTAATGGGTGCCTTGGTTAGGGTTTTGGGAAGTCATGTGTGGCAGAGCGGTTCGCAGCTTCATACGGACTGGGCAAGACTTGATATAGCCCACTACAAGCGTATAGGTGAGGAGGAGCTTAGGGAAATCGAGCGCCTTGCCAACAGGGTCGTAATGGAAAACAGGGAAGTAAGATGGGAGTGGCTTCCAAGAACAGAAGCAGAGCAGAGGTATGGATTTAGACTTTATCAGGGAGGCGTCGTTCCCGGGAAGGTCATCAGGGTTTTGAACATAAAAGACTGGGATGTTCAGGCGTGTGGTGGAACCCATCTACCAAATACCGGGCTCATAGGTCCAATAAAGATTCTGAGGACGGAGAGAATACAGGATGGAGTTGAGAGGATTATATTCGCCGCTGGGGAGGCAGCCATAAAGTGGATGCAGGAGAGCGAGAGCATAATAAAGAGGACGAGCGGCATATTTAGGGTTCCTCCCGAGAAGCTCCCGGATACAGCCCAAAAATTCTTCGATGAATGGAAGAACGCCAGAAAGGAAGTAGAAAAGCTGAAGAGAGAGCTCGCCAAACTTTTAGTCTACGAGCTCGAAAGTAAGGTGGAGGAGATAGGAGATATTGAATTTATAGGGGATGTTGTGGAAGGAGACATAGAACACCTCAGAGAAGCAGCTTTAAAGCTAAAGAAGCCCAACAGGGTGATAGCGATAATAAGTGAGGACAGCGGTGCCGTAGTGGTTGCCGTTGGTGATAATGTGGATCACAAAGCCGGAGATCTCGTGAGGATTATCACCTCCGTAGCCGGTGGTGGGGGAGGAGGAAAGAAAGACCTAGCACAAGGGAAGATAAAGAACATATTAAAAGCAAAAGAAGCTTTGGAAGAAGTGAAGAAGAAGCTCTAATTTTCAATCTTTTGACTCTTTTTAATCTTCACTCACAATCCAGTTGGAGCATCTATGAAAAACACTTCTACATCAAACTTTCCTTTAACAATTTCCATCAATGCCTTAACTCCCAGAGTTTCGGTGGCATAATGTCCAGCTGCAATCACGTTAACCCCTCCCTCCTTTGCTACATGGAAGTCTTGATGGAGGAACTCCCCCGTTATGAAGAGGTCTACCCCCTTTTCAACGGCTTCATAAATGCTCGAGCTGCCGAGCCCGCTCATCACAGCAATGCTCTTCACCTCCTCCCCGCCAAATTCAAAGCTCCTAACATTCGTGTCCAGCCCCTCGGCAAGTTTTTGAGCTATTAAAGAAACAGGCTTTGGTTCCTCAAACTCCCCTGTAAACCCTATGTAAACTCCATTGTACTCCCCAAAGGGCTCTCTGGGATCCAGTTCCAGAAGTTTGAGAAGTTGGGCATTGTTTCCAACTTCGGGATGGGCATCTAATGGAATATGGGCAGCATAAAGGTTTAATTCATCATTCAGGAGAAACCTCAAGCGCCTCTGAACCAGTCCTCTAACGTATTCTATTCCTCCCCATATGATGCCGTGATGCACTATGAGCATGTCTGCATTGCCCTTTAAAGCCCTCTCAAAGGTTTCCATGCATGCGTCAACGGCAAATGCAATGCGCTCGACCTCGCCTTTCCCCTCAACCTGGAGGCCATTCCTCGATTTATCCGGAAATTCGTTAATTCTTAAATACTCATCGAGAAATCCTACGATTCCATGAAGATCCGCCACCACACTCACCCCTCTATACTCCGCAGGCAACATTTTTAAACATCCCTACTTTTGTTAAACCAAAGGTGAGAGAAATGGAGGATTACTGGAAAGCCTGTGAGGAGATTGCAAATGCCATAATTTCCGGCGAGATTAAGGATAGGAAGAAGTTGAATACCTTTAAAATCAAAATTGCGAGAAAGTATCATCTGAGCAAAATTCCTGCTAATTCGGACATTCTCAGGGCAATGAAAAAAGAAGAGAGGAAAAAGTTCAAGGATTTCCTCAAAAAGAAGCCTACCCGAACCATAAGTGGCGTTGCAGTCGTTGCAATGATGACAAAGCCCTTCCCATGTCCCCACGGACGCTGCATTTACTGTCCTGGAGGTCCCGGAGAAGGTTCACCTCAAAGCTACACGGGAAAAGAGCCTTCGGCTCTTAGAGCACTTCAAAATGCCTATCACCCCTATCTCATTATGATGAACCGCTTAAAGCAGCTCTACGACATAGGGCATGATGTAGACAAGGTAGAGGTCATAATTCAGGGCGGAACTTTCCCCGCTGTTGATCTTGATTATCAAGAATGGTTTATAAAAGAGGCATTCAAGGCAATGAATGATTTTCCATACTTTAAGGATATCGAAGATCTTGAGGGAAAGATAAGAAGGGCAGTCCTTTTTGGAGAAGTTGATGAGGATCCTCTATTTAGACGTGCATGGGAGAAAACACACAGAAAACCCTACTACTACCTTGAAGATGAGCAGCGCAAAAATGAGAGAGCAAAGGTTAGAATGGTAGGACTTACGATTGAAACCAGACCTGACTGGGCAATGGAAAAACAGATAGACAGGATGCTCCACCTTGGGACAACTAGGGTTGAGCTTGGAGTCCAAACAGTTTTCAATTTTATCTATGAGCGCGTTAAACGAGGGCACACGATTGAGGATACGATTAAAGCAACACAGCTCCTAAAGGACGCCGGCTTAAAGATAAACTACCACATGATGCCCGGTCTGCCGGGAAGCAACTTTGAGAGGGATTTACTCTCATTTAAGATCATTTTTGAAGACCCAAGATTCAGACCGGACATGCTCAAGGTTTACCCCACGCTGGTTACGGGGGACACCGTGCTCTACAAATGGTGGAAGCAGGGAAAATACAAGCCATATCACACCGAAGATGCAGTCAAGTTGCTCGTGGAGGTTTATAAGTTCCTTCCAAAATGGGTTCGTGTAATGAGAATCCAGAGGGATATTCCTGTGCAGCTGGTAGTGGATGGTGTCAAGCACTCCAATTTGGGACAGCTTGTCTTCAATGAACTCATAAAGCGTGGTATAAAGCCGAAGGAAATAAGGTTTAGAGAAGTGGGCCACATGATGCAGAACTTTGGGGTAGAGCCCGAGATAGAGCACATTAAACTCCTTAGAGAAGATTACGAAGCCAGTGGAGGTAGAGAGATATTCCTCAGTTTCGAAGATGTGAAAAATGATATTCTCATAGGCTTTATTCGCCTGAGAATTCCAAGCGAAAAAGCTCATAGAAAAGAGATAAACCGCATCTCCTCGGCGATTGTTAGAGAACTCCACGTCTACGGGCCCTTAGTACCCATAGGAGGGAAGCCCAAATATGAATGGCAACACCGCGGCTATGGAAAGGAACTTTTAGCTGAAGCTGAGCGCATCGCTAGAGAAGAGTTTGACGTGAAAAAAATGCTCATTATAAGCGGCGTTGGAGTGAGGGACTACTACAGGAAGTTCGGCTATAGAAAGGACGGGCCCTACGTGAGCAAAAGGCTCGATAAAAAGGGATATGCAGATTTTATAACGGGTAGAGCCTGAATACCTGACTCAGTTTATAACTATCTTTATCCCGTTGATTTCCATTTCCTCTTTCTCGATTTTCTCGAATGTAAGTTTCTCCCAGTTGAGTCTATAGGATGAACCATTAACATTGGCAATCCAGTCGTTGGGATCTAAAATCACCATTATGGGTTTCTCTCTGGTCTCAACACTCAAAACCGACGAGCTGTTCACGAAAATTCTTTTCGTTATGTTCTCCGTCGGTGTGACAATTTTCACCTCAAGGGGCATTGCAAAGCCATTCTCCTCGCTTATGTTGAGCATTAAACTGTATCCTCCATCATTTTGAATGAGCTTTAAGGTGGAAACCGTGAAATTTGGGTAATCTGCTCTGTAAAACCACTCTTTGAAAAACCAATCCAGATCTTGATGTGTTGAGTTTTCAAAAATTTTCCTGAGCAGGTTTAGCGTTTCTTCAGTTTTTGTGCATTCTTTAACGTGGCAAACCTCAAGAAGCTCCCTAAGCCCCTTAAAGAATGTCTCGTTGCCAACGACGAACTGAAGGGAGCGGAGGATGAAGCCCCCACGATAGTAAAGGTTTGCGGTCGTGTCGCTCATCCGGGATATATCCACACCTCTCATCTTCACTATTGGTGTTCTTCTCTTTGAACTAAAACAGAGCCCTTCCCATAGATCCACGCGTTCGAGGGTTAGATTGTTCAGAGAAATCGAGACATACGTGGCAAATGGTTCATTCAGTATCCAGAAGTTGGCATATGCACCGAACCAGTTGTGAGCGACCTCATGGGGAACAACCTTATTAAACTGGGTCGCCAACGCTCCACCGTAAAGACCATGCCCGCTGTATTCGGCATGCCCTTTAACCCGTATGTAGATCATCTCATCATAAGGATAGGGAATGAGATAAGAGGAATAAACCTTGAGTATCTTTGTAATCTCATCCGTTACATTCCCCTCATCGGTAAGAGCTACCACATTCACATTTTTTCCATTGATTGCGACGCTCTTCCTATAGACATTCCACTTTCCGAAGAGGACGTAAAATCTGTTCCCGTGAGTATGGAAAGTGTTCTTCTCCGGAAGAAGTGCTTTGTATTCAGCGCTCGATAATTTTAGAATGCCCACAGGAGTATATCCTTCGGGATATGATTCCACCTCCACTGTGAAATTCCCTTTTAATCCAGGAACAGGCATGTATGCTTCAGGCGGGAGATAAAAGAAATTTTTATTTGACGCTATTTCCCATTCAATTGGATCTCTTGTGTTTATATCCAGCAGGGGTTGATAGTCTGAAGTGTAGAGAATTTTAATACGCTGAACATCATCCGTTGGAGTGATGTTAAGAAGAAGGAGATCATACCTTCCATCATGAAACGCCTTTAAAGCCGCTTCCGCACCGCTTACCTCAATTCTCTCAATTTTCATATTCAAAATGGACGAATTCTCGAAGAGGAAGGGAACAACAGCAGGTGACTTTAGGGAGAGCTCAACCTCCTGAACTCCAGTGATGCTGGTGTTCCACCCATCGAAGGCTACATCCAGTGAGATGTGAACTTTTGCCCCGCTGATTGTGCCGCTCCTCTCGAAGAGAAGCTTCACATTGTTTGTTTTTGAAAATGTAATCCCTTCAAAGACCTTCAGCGGAGTGTATGCCAGTAGTAGGGTTACGGTGAATATTATCACAATAATTACCATGGAAAAACGTGCTTTCATGTTTTCATCTCCCATTCGGGAAATTTAAAAGTTTCGACGCCTTAATCCACATGAGGGAAAGCATGAGGTTTAAACCCAGACCCCTGAAAAAAGATGTAAGCTTTGAGTGCAAGTTTTGCCTCGACTGCTGTAAAGAACGCTTCATCTATCTAACACTCTATGATATAAGGCGGATATCCGAAAATGGACATGATGTAGAAGAATTTATCACCCTGACAAGTTCAGAGGGGAAGATAAGATTTGTGCTATCATATAGAGAGTGGGACTTGGGCTGTATTTTCCAAGATCCCGAAACGGGAAAGTGTAAAATCCACGAGTATAAGCCCCTGATCTGTCAGATTTATCCATTTATGGTTTCTCACAAACCGCTGGGTGTTGAAGGAGAGGAGCCACTTGAATATGGAGGTGAGAAGCTCTGGATCTACTACGATGAGAATTGCCCGGGAGTTGGTGAAGGTGATAGAATCATAAGAAGAGAAGAAATAGCAGAACTTGGCTTGAAATTTAAGAGAGAATTGGACATGACAGATATGGATAGATTTAATGAGATGCTGGATGGTGATAAAAGTGGAACTTCGCTATAGGAGAGCTTCCTCCCGGGAGCTTGACCTCATAATGGAGGAGGCTGAAAAATACGGTAAGCTCACCCACGAGCTCTTTGGGGTAGTGGAGGGCAGGTTCAGAGATGTTTACGCCATCAATGAGAACGTGTGGAACACTATAGAAAGCATGAAAATTAAGCCCTACGCCTTTGGAACCTTCGTTGGAACCATAAAGGTAGATGTCGAGAAGTTCTACCCCAACATAGAGTTCTTCTATTTCGTGAACGTTGAGAGAAATTACGCCGTTTTGAAGCCCCGCTCAGCTTTTATGTTCACAACTGGGAAGGGAGTTTTCAGAGAAGGCGTGAGGGAGTACAGATGGAAGGGAAGCAGGAAACTTGTGATCCTTGATGAGAACGGGATTGTTCTTGGACTTGGATTAATCCAGAGGAATTTCATAAAGAATATAACAGACGTTGGAGAGTTTTTGAGGAGACACAAGAGTTAGGCAATCCCAGATAATGCCCTTAAGAGACTAAAACTATACTATTACTATTGTTAAGCATGTCACAATAATCCTAACAGTATGTAGGCAATTGCCGAAAAGCTTATATGTTTTTTGTGCGAATACTAATCCATGTTGGAAAAGGAGAAAGAAGCCCTAGCGAAGAGGATAGCAGGGGAAATAACGCTTTCAGCAGACCCCGGGAAAACCATGAGAAAGTGGAGGGAGATTTTTGGGGTCAGCCAAACGGAATTAGCAGATTTTTTAGGAGTCTCCTCTTCTGTGATCAGCGATTATGAAGGAGGAAGGAGAAAAAGCCCGGGTGCTTCTACCATCCGGAAGTTCGTGGAAGCTTTGATAAGCATAGATGAGAAGCGTGGAAGCAATGTAATAAGGGCTTTCAGCAAAACCATAGGGAGCGACCTGCCAACGGAAGCCATTCTTGATATGAGGGAGTTTTCTCTTCCAGTTACAATTAAGGAGCTCGTTGATACAATAAAAGGTGAGATAGTCGCCAACATGGACTTGCTCGATAGAAAGCTCTATGGTTACACTGTGGTCGACAGCATCCATGCGATTCTTGAGATGAGCAGCGAGGACTTCCTAAAGCTCTATGGCTGGACAACGGAGAGGGCACTTATATTCACGAAAGTAACCACGGGAAGGAGCCCAATGATAGCCATAAGGGTTCAGGGGATGAAGCCAGCTGTTGTTATCCTCCATGGAGTCAAAAAATTAGACGAACTTGCCGTCAAGATAGCTGAAAGGGAAAGGGTCCCCCTCGTGATATCTCACGTCGAGAATGAGGAGACACTTATAATGAACCTGAGAAGGCTTGTGGAAAAGAAGGAAAAGGAGATTTAAAGTTTGTGAACTACCCCGTCCGTAAGGGTGGGGCTTCCTGCTTCATCAGGAAGACTTGCCCCGTGATGACTGCCCGATAAGGCACGAGGCGGGGTAGAGGTCTTCCCTCCACAGGCAGTCCGGGCTGTCCCAGCCCTTCATCTAAACCCCTTTTCAAATGGAGATATTTAAGGCTTTCGGGCTTTCATCCCCTCCCTTTCGGAAGAGGTCTTCCCGCCCGATGAGTTAAAGTTTTTAAAGTTAAAGTTAAAGCTCTCTTCTCCTCCAGATCCCCTCTTTTGCAAGGTCCCCCAATCTATCCCGGATATAAATCAAAACATCACTCAGCGTTTTTTCGTTGTCGTATCCCTTTAAAATCGCCTCAAGCTCCTCTTTCGACTTCTCCCGCAGCTCCTCCACAATCTCAATCATCCTAGGATACGCCCTTATTATGTTGTCCACGATGGTTATATCCGCCATTCTAGCACTTCTTGAAAGGAGATTGAGGTCCACGGTTATCACAAACTTTCCCATCGCAACGAGCGCCTCCGTTCTATCGCCATCTTCAAGGGGAACCACAATGACATCAGCTTTCCATATGCCCTCCTCATCGACTTTTCCACGCTCGCTCTCCAGATTTGGGATTCTCTTGGTCGGGTTTATGCCGAGTATTTCTATATCAGGGTCATGCTTCCTCAAAGCCTCTTCTATAGCCCTCACACGCTCCTCAGTGCGATAGAAGAGGTTTATTTCGAGCCTTGCGTCAAGCACTTTGGCGAGCTCTATGGTTTCTTTAGGGACAAGAGCCGCAACATTGCCATTTACGGAAACCACGGGATGCTTTGCAAGTAGGAGCTTTGCAACTGCAGCTCTCATTGCCCTCTCAGCAGGCTCTATGGTTCTTTCGCCTATGAGATAGTCAAAGGCTTCTCCTCTTCCATGTGCCATTGTACCCGCCTTTGCTAAAATCCCCGCTTCCAGGGCTTCTTCAATCTTGTGCCTGTAGTAAAGGCTCCAATATCTTGGATGGGACTTTGGAACTTTGAATTCTCCCATTATTTCACCTCTTCCTTCTTATTATGAGCGGAATTATCGATAACCCGAGTATGAATCCAACCCCGCAAACTCCCCCTTTCTCCTCACTTGTCGTTGTTGGAGTCGCGGAGGAAGTGTAAACCGTCGTTGTTACCACAATCGTTTCTTTGGATTGCGTAGTTGTGGAGCTCTCACTAGTTGTCGTGGATGTAATCTCCGTTGTGGTTGAGGATGTTGGAGATGAGGTGGTAGTCGTGGTTATGTTTGTCGTAGTTTGAGTCGTGGTTGTCGTCGAAGGTGCCGGCGACTCCGCAAACTTGATTAACATGGCATCTCCTTTAATAGGT
>NZ_JBMXHE010000001.1:0-10577 GCF_053987695.1 Palaeococcus sp. (in: euryarchaeotes) | reverse complement strand
ATAGCTTTCTCCGGGTCTTTTGCCTTCGTAACGCCAGAAGCTAAGAGGACGCCAACGCTTCCCAGTTCTAAAGCCTTCTTAACATCTTCGCCCGTTGAGATGCCCGCACCCGTGAGAACACCTACGCTTGGGTTGACCTTCTTAACGAGCTCCACCGTGTTTGTGACCACCTCTGGTTGAGCTTTACTAACAGGAATTCCCGTTCCTATGAGCTCTGGGGGCTCGACGGCAACATAGTCGGGCTCAAGAGCAGCGGCAGCAGCGCTAACCTTTGGATTGTTCGTGCACACCATTGTCATCAAGCCGAGCTCCTTGGCTCTGGCAATTGATGCCTCAAGATTCGCTAAAATCATCCTGTTTTCAGAGTGGTTCAGGAGCGTTCCAACGGCACCGGCTTCCTTAACAGCCTCCGGCAAAACATGGCCTGTGTGGCTTCCGGGTGTTATTGGGTCGATGTGCTGGGCAAAAACAGGAATTTCAACCTCCTGAGCAACCCTGTAGAGGTCGGCCAATTGAGGAGCAACGACGAATGTAATTCCCGTCTCCTTGGACACTTTCTCAGCGGCCTTGGCTATCCTCAAAGCGCCTTCTCCAGTTGCCTGGATGTAGGTCTTAAAGTTAATCGCTATAATCGGCTCTTTCAGCTTCACAGGTATCACCTAAAGTGAATCTACTTTAAAGCTTAAATGCTTTGCCCAAGGAGCCACTCTCTGATAGGGACAATCTTCACAGTTCTGCCCTTTATTTGCATTTTCCCTTTTTGCCTCCATGTAATTACCATCAAATCACCAATGCCAAGCTCATTGCTCGCTTTAACCAATGCTTTAATCTCCCTTTCCTTATTCTTCTCATTGAGCTCGTAAGAAACTTGGATGAGCTTTTCATTGGAGAGAAGAAAGTCCACTTCCCCTTTATCCCGTGTCACGTAATAAAACAAATTCTCATTGGGCTCAGCACCTCTCTTTAAAAGCTCGAAAAACACTAAATTCTCAAACAGCATTCCCCTGTCTTCAAGTCCAAGAACAGAAGCCAGCCCATTGTCAACGATATACGGCTTAAATCCTAGCATCTCCCTTAGTTTGTAAGATTTAACTGCAGGATAGAGAGGATAAAACACTAATGAGTCTTCTAAATAAGACAGATAGTTGGCTAAAGTTTCTTTTCCAACACTGATACCGAGACTTCTCATGTTTTTGTATGCTTTAGAAATTGTGAGGTGCGATGAAAAAACAAGCATTTTAAAAAGTAGTCTCAGGGCTTTAAGGTTCATTACATGCCATCTCTCCACAATATCCCGGTAAATAGTGGAGTCAATTATTTCTCTGAGAATCTCCCTTCTTAAAGAGGGATTTAAAACAACCTCTGGATATCCTCCCCAAAAGAGATAGTCTTGTAAGAGCTGATTTATTTTTGCATTCTCATAGGTGGAATAGAATTGTTTTACATCAATTCCATTTGCTTTTAAGAGTTCTTTGAATGAGAAAGGATACATCATTAGTTTAATACTCCTGCCCCTGAGCTCTGTAGCTATTTCTTTCGAGAGAAGCCTCGCAGAAGAGCCCGAAATAATAACTTTGTGCCCCTTATCAAGGAGGAATCTCACAAATCGCTCCCATCCTTCAACATTCTGAACTTCATCTAAGAAAAAATAACACACTCTTTTAGCATTCTCCGGAAACATTGAGTAGTATACTTCCAGCATTGTCATTAAATCGTTGAGTTCAGCCCCAACGAGTCTCGGGTCTTCAAAATTTACATAGAGGGTTCTTTCTTTTTCAATACCCTTTTTTAGAATGTCATGTATCATCTGGAAAATAAAATAAGTCTTTCCAGCCCTTCTTGGTCCAATAACGGCTAACGCCCTAGAAACTTTTGGAAGCTCATATTCCCTTTCACGTTCAACCAAACTAACCTCCCACTCCAGATAATCGGATATAATTGTGCCCCATATCCTCTTCTCAATCATGTACTATAAATAGTCCACTATATTTATAAAGTTTTGTACTATTCATAGTCCATCAAATCAAAAAAAGAAACAACTAAATAGAAATCAAATGCTCCAGTCAACACCAAGCCTATTGCTGTACTCGTTTAAAACTCTTTTCAGGTACTCTTTAGCTGTTCCAACCTTGTCCACCCTAAAGCGCTCTGCCCACTTCTCGTTTCCAAACTCCTCGCTTCCTCTAGCTATAAGGTCAATTACTCTCATCGAGTCCCAGAAAACGGGCTCATAGCCTGCTTTCTTTGCATAATTCACAAGCTTTCTTAACTGCTTCTTTGAGTGCTCCTCCATATCCACGTTTTCCCCATAAGCCTCCATGAAGAGAGCCTTTAGAATGGGTTTCATCCATCCCCTATGGAAGCGGCACCAGCCAATGTTGTCGTACCAGAATTCCCATATTGCACTTGCGAGGCTCTTCTGGGCAAGCTCTTCAGGCTCGAGGAAAACACCAAACTGATAGAAAGTCCAATAGCGTCCTTGGATTGGATAAGGAATGTAATTCCCCATAGCCCAGTACATAGTTGGTGTTATCTCCCCATCCTCTCCAAGCGGTGTGAAGACACCATAATCCTTAAAGCTCTCCCCATAGGGAAGCCTGTCCTTAAACTTCTCATCAAGAATAATTGAAGCTTTCCTCTTGCCAGCACCAATTAACTTCACAATCTCGTTCTCCGCAAAAGCGACCTTACGAGCGAGCTCGGCAACCAGCTTTGCATTCCTTTCACTCGACTCCACAGGCCTCTCCATGAGCGCCTCCTTTGTGAACTCGGGCATTCCGCTTATACCAACCTCTTCCGGTTTCAGGAACCCTCTATGAACGAGCTCCAAGATCCATGCCGCCGTTCCTCCAAACTCGATAGCATCAAAGCCCATAGCATCAACGGCATGAACGCTAATATCGCTCGCCCTCAAAGTTATAGTACCACTCAAAGGCCCATTAGCTTCCCTGGGCTCGTACTCTATGTGATGCCCGTTAGCATATTTCTTGCATGCTACAGGACATGGTTCCCCACAAGTAGTCCAGTTCTTCGTCTCTATAGCCTCCTTGTTAAAGGGCTCCCAGTAAAGCTTCATTATATTCTCATGAATCTTAATGCGCTCCTCCTTTGGAATATATGGCATCTGCCAGTTTAAAATTGGAACAAAATCCCCTTCAGCAGGATAATTTCCTCCAAAGGTTCCTCCCGTCTTAAGCTTTGGATTGTATTTGTATTTAACCGTCTTCTCTCCGATAACCTCGAACATGGGCTTCTTGTGGATTCCCTCCACTATGGGCTTGACGTTGCCCATCTTGCTTATATCCTCCCCAGGGAATTCTTTTCCAGCTTTTCCCCCAAAGATTATGGCTGCAACATTATGAGCCCTAAATAGAACACTTCCGGAACCTCCGCGGGCGGCCCAGTCCTCACTGCCCACCAAACGCTTACCCTTCCTAAGAGTTTGAGAGAATATTGCTCCAAAGTTAGTGTTCATGGCAGCAGGACCAACACATGCAATCCTGTACTCCATACCTTCAAACTTCTGACCCAAATGATCTATCAGGTATTGAGTGAGTGCATAAACGCCTTCCTCTCCCTTGTACCCCCTCCATATCTCCAGAAGCTTATCCTCCTCAATCTGATAGAACTCCACATTGATGTTCTCACCATCGTTTTTGAGAATTACAACGGTTGGCTTTTCGGCCTTTCCCTCTATCGTTACAAAATCGACACCAACCCGCTGGAATTGGTAAGCCGCTCCACCCATTGCAGATGGGAATACGCCTCCCCACAGGGGTGAGCGGAAGACAAACATCAATCTATGAGCACCCGGTAAAGCGCTCCCGGCAAAGGCACCCTTTCCAAAGACGGTTATGTTTTTAGGATCATATGGGTCCATCTCATAGGTCTTATAAACCTCGTCATGAAGGTACAGAGCGTAATCTATGATGCCGTAGATCCCTGTCTTCTCGAATTCCTCGCTATTAATCTTCCCCTTACCCATATCAAGCTTGAGCGTTGTGAACTTCATACACCTTCCCCCCGTTATCACTCACAGTGTTATGCCAACTCAATATTTAAAAGTTGCCCTCTAAATTGGTTACTTGACTTTCGAACTTATTAACTTTAACCCAAGTTTTTTAAATCGGAGCCGTTAAGGGTTATACATGATAGCCCTAGGCATTGAAGGAACAGCACATACACTCGGTATGGGGATCGTGACCGAGAAGGAGATATTGGCCAACGTATTTGACACCCTCACCACGGAAAGAGGAGGAATCCATCCAAAGGAAGCAGCGGAACATCATGCAAAGCTCTTAAAGCCCCTCCTGGAGAAGGCACTCAAAGATGCTGGAATATCCATGGGGGATGTGGATGTTGTAGCATTCTCCCAGGGCCCGGGTTTGGGGCCCGCTTTGAGGGTCGTTGCAACCGCGGCGAGAGCCCTTGCCCTCAGGTACAACAAGCCTATAGTGGGTGTCAACCACTGCATAGCTCATGTAGAGATAAGCAAACTCTTTGGAGATATTAAAGACCCTGTCGGACTTTACGTAAGCGGAGGGAACACCCAAGTTATCGCTCTTGAAGGAGGGAGATATCGGGTTTTTGGAGAAACCCTCGACATAGGGATAGGGAACGCCCTGGATATGTTTGCAAGGGAACTTGGCATAGGCTTTCCGGGAGGGCCAAGGATAGAGGAGCTTGCCCAAAAAGGAAATAAGTATATAGAGCTACCCTACGCGGTTAAAGGAATGGATCTCAGTTTTTCTGGAATCTTAACCGAAGCTGTAAGGAAATATAAAAGCGGGAAATATAGGGTGGAAGATTTGGCTTACTCCTTTCAAGAGACAGCTTTTGCTGCACTGGTTGAAGTTACGGAGAGGGCTTTAGCACACACGGAAAAAAATGAAGTTGTTCTTGTAGGTGGTGTTGCCGCTAATAAACGCCTAAGGGGAATGCTAAAAGATATGGCTGAGGATAGAGGTGCAAAGTTCTTCGTACCCCCTTTTGAGGTCTGCAGGGATAATGGAGCCATGATAGCATATACGGGCTTGAAAATGTTTAAAGCGGGGATAAAGTTCAAGCTGGAAGAAACAGTTGTCAAGCAAAAGTTCAGAACGGACGAAGTTGAGGTTACGTGGACTTAAAACTTTTTCTTGATTTTCATTAGGTAATGAGGGTATAATGATTCAGAAAACCTTATGAATTTCGTCTTCCGGGGCGATTTCTTTATTTTTATCTTAACCCCGGGATCAAGATAAGTGTAGAACTGACCATCGACCGCAAGTATTGCCTCCCTATCTATACTCAAAATATCCACGGATATTTCAGAGCTCGCTGGAATCACCATGGGTCGAGCATTCAAGGTTATAGGTGCCAAAGGCGCAATTATTATGCCATCAATCCTAGGATCCAAGAAGGGGCCCCCTGCAGACATCGCATATCCTGTTGAACCCGTGGGAGTGGAGATTATCAAGCCATCCGCCCTTATCTCATCCGCCACATTCTCATCCACGTAGTATTTAAGGTGCACTATTTTGCCGGGAATTCCAGTTAACACCGCAACCTCGTTCAAAGCATCCGGAATTTTGACCTTCCAGTTCAAACGCGTCCTGAGCTTGATCCTCTCATCCACATAATACTCCCCTTCCAAAAGCTTGCTGAGAGCAAAAAATGTTTCGGACGGCTCAACCTCCGATAGGAACCCAAGGGTCCCCATGTTTATGCCCAAAATCGGTATATCCCTTCGAGTTTTGTGTTCAATCCTTAGAATGGTGCCGTCCCCACCGATTGCGATAACGACATCCACCTTCATGTCTTCCAGCGAGACCAGATCCTCCTCGTTGAAGTGTGGAAAGTGGCTGTACGTTTCCGTATCAACATAAACTTCACATCCTTTAACTTTGAGAAAATCATAAACACGGTAGGCGAGCTTCAAAGCTTCCTCCTTATCTCTTCGAGCAGCGATGCCGAATTTCATCTTACTCCCCCAGATACTGATAACTGTAAATATGCTTCAAAACTATTAAGCCTTTCTACCCTTTGCACTCAGGTAAAAGCTTATAGCTCCTCCAACGATTGTTGGAAGCCAGAAGGATATAAACCTATCCACGACGGTTGCAGTAACAGCCACCCCTTTATCCAAAGAGAGGCTTAAATAGAGGGCGGAATTAACACCCTCCGTTATTCCAATACCTCCCGGAAGAATGCTAATCATACCAAGGGCTATTCCCGCCATCTGCACCATTAAAACCTCATATATCTTTAAGGGATGCCCTATGCTCATGAACACAAAGAACGTCCTCAGCATCATGACCACCCAGAGAAAAAGGGAATAGAAGAGCGTTTTAAAAAACACGACTTTATCCTTGGAGAGATCTATAAGTGTCTTTCTGAAGTCCATGATTCCCCTCTCAAACTTTTTCTCGATTTTTTCCTCAACCCCTGCGAACTTGTGAGGGAACACCCTCTTCAGGAGGGACAGAAGCCTGCTCAAGAGGCCCTTAGCAAGCCTTTCGTTGAAGGAAAATAAAAGGCTTATTCCAAGAATTAGGAGAAGTACAAGAGTTGAAATTGATAGAATAAGTAAAATAACATGAATTTTAAGATCAAGGGCGTACTTAAATGCCACGAACGTAAAAAGCATGACCGGAATCGCATCCAAAATTCTATCCGCCATCACCGTGGCAAAGGTTCTCCCATAAATTTCATCCTTTCCCCTGCTCACCACGTACATTCTGGCAGGTTCTCCCCCCGCTCTGGCTCCTGGAGTGATGTTGTTTACAAATATTCCCACAAGCACCGCGACAAGTACCCTCGAAAGGCTCTCCCTAACATTCGCCCTATTCAAAAAGACCCGCCATCGGAGTGCCCATGCAATCACCGCCAACGCCTGCATCAAAATAGCGAGTGAGAGATATTTCCAGTTCGTGCTCCTAACGATGCTTATGGTCTCATCTATCCCTGCCCACCATATCAGGGCGAGTATCACGATGATTCCGAAAGCTATAAGTCCCATCCTCTTTTGCATCATTCCACCTTCCTGAGCCTCGCTATAAAGAAACCCTGGGTCATGTGCTTGTGGGGATAAAACCTCTGAACTCCCTTTATCCCTATTCCCGGAGATCCAATAAAAATCTTCTGCTCCTCAAGTTTTAGACCCTTTTTAAGCATGTAGAGAACGTTGCCTTCATTTTCCTCATAACTTAGAGTGCATGTGGAGTAAACTAAAACCCCTCCCCTCCTGAGGCTCTTTATGGCGGCATTTATGAAGTGTCTCTGATATCGTGAGGTAGCTTCTATGTCCCTGGGAGTCCTGCTCTCCCAGAGCTTGGGTCTTATACCGAGAGCAGTGCACGGAGCATCGAGGAGTATTTTATCGGCTTTGATCCCGAGCTCCGGAAGTTTTCTAGAGTCCATATGGATTAACTTGACATTTTTAACTCCAAGTCTCCTCAACTCCTCCTCCATTTTCTTAAGCCTATTCTTTGATTTATCCA
The DNA here is from genome assembly GCF_053987695.1 of Palaeococcus sp. (in: euryarchaeotes). Classification (NCBI taxonomy): domain Archaea; kingdom Methanobacteriati; phylum Methanobacteriota; class Thermococci; order Thermococcales; family Thermococcaceae; genus Palaeococcus; species Palaeococcus sp. (in: euryarchaeotes). The sequence goes on along the minus strand of NZ_JBMXHE010000001.1, from coordinate 3,096 downwards.
TCGCTATTATCTCTCCCCTGTTCTGAAGGAGTTGAGCAATGTGCGATGTTTTTCCTCCAGGAGCCGCAGCCATATCCACAATCAAATCTTCTTCACTTGGCTCAAGGACATGAGTTACAACCATTGATGGAAGGCTCTGGGCGTAGAAATACCCCTTTTCATAACTTTTAAGCTCGCTGAGACTTGGAAGGGAGAATTTTGGCTTGGTAATTTTCACGGCAAGCCCCCTCTTCTTAACCGCCATATCCTTGTAGTTCATACTTGCAACTCCAATCCCAACAAGGAGCCCCCTAGGATCCCTTATTTGAACTTCATCGCCCTCTTTTATTCCCTTATCTGCTTTTAAAACACCCGGCGCGTATAAATTGGCTCCCTGATAAACACTCTCAGCTGCAAACTTATTGACGATAACTCTGGGGAGCTTTGGATTGTAGTCATCGGGAAAGTTCGGGCCCTCCCTTTCAAAATAGATGCCCTCCTCGATATGGGGGCTTCTCCTGGGCCTGAGACCCTCCCTCTTAAGCTCCTCCACAAGTTTTTCACGACTCACCTTGAGGGTGTTGACCCGGATATAGTACTTCTCAACCGGCTCCAAGAGCTTTTCCATAATAATCTCAGCTTCTTCCCCAAATAAGCCGAAATAATACTCTCTAAGCTCTTCAGGAAACCTGTCAAAATTAGTCATCTCAATCCTCCTCAGTGAAATCCAAGAGTTCATATTTCTTCAAGAGCTCTATGAATTTCCGAAGTTCTCTCCTCACGGTTTCCTTTGGATTTTCGAAGTCTCTGACTTCGACTTCAAAGTTGAAAACATTCTCTTCACTTTCCTTCATAGCCTCAAAAATCTCCTTATAACTCACGGGTTTTGTCCTGTGATTATAAACATCCTCCGGACCCCCATAGATGTAGCTTTTTGGAAACTTTAGGAGAAACTCTTCCAGAAACTCTTTGTTCACCTTATCCTTTAGAATCTCAAAGACTATGTAAAAACCCTGAATTGTAGCTCCAATCTCTCCCTGAGGCTTGATTTCAAATGCTGGGTAGGGATACTTCATCTCCCTCCATTCTCCATCCAAAAAGACGTATCCATTAAAAATACCCTCCACAAGGTCAACTCTAAATCCCTGTGGTTTCAACTCCTCTCTAAGCTCCTCATTGAGTTCTATAACTGTACCCCAGATGAAGTTTAAAAGCTCATGGATCTCTCCCAATCTCTCGAACATCTTTCTCCCCGTTAATAACTAACCCTCAACGCTTTAAAATTTAACCCAAGTGAAGGGATAAAAAGACAAAGCTAGCTCCAGAAAAATTTGACCTTCCTAAAGCAAATATCCAAAAATTTCCGAAATTTTTCCTATATAAAGCATTTTACAGCTAAGAAACCCTTTTATGCCCTCATGTGAAAGTTTATACACCAGTGATGGAGGGGGTACCATGAAGAAGAGGGTTGTAATTGCCTTGGGAGGTAATGCTATTCTTCAGAGGGGACAAAAAGGTACCTATGAAGAGCAGATGGAGAACGTGAAAAAAACTGCAAAACAAATCGTCGATATAATACTCGATAATGATTATGAGGTTGTAATAACCCATGGGAACGGACCGCAGGTTGGAAACCTGCTCCTTCAGCAGGATGGGGGAGCCCAATACGACATCCCAGCACAGCCAATGGATGTATGTGGAGCAATGACTCAAGGACAGATAGGATACATGATCCAGCAGGCGATAAAAAACGAGCTTAAAAGGAGAGGCGTGGAAAGATCCGTTGCAACTGTTGTAACCCAAGTCCTTGTGGATAAGGACGATCCCGCATTCCAAAACCCATCAAAACCCGTTGGTCCCTTTTATGATGAGAGAACAGCCAAAAAGCTCGCAAAGGAGAAAGGATGGACAATAATAGAGGATTCGGGAAGAGGATGGCGTAGAATAGTTCCCTCACCAGATCCAAAAGATATCGTGGAACGGGATGTCATAAAAAGCCTCGTGGAAAATGACGTTATAGTTATAGCAAGCGGAGGTGGAGGCATTCCGGTAATTGAAGAGGAGGGCAAGCTCAAAGGAGTGGAGGCGGTTATAGATAAGGATCTAGCAGGAGAAAGGCTCGCGGAAGTTGTTAATGCAAACATCTTCATGATTCTAACCGATGTTAATGGAGCCGCTATAAATTACGGAAAGCCCGGAGAAAAGTGGCTCGAGAAAGTGAATTTTGAAGAGATGAGGCGCTATTATGAAGAGGGACACTTTAAGAAAGGGAGCATGGGGCCAAAAGTCCTCGCAACCATGAGGTTCATTGAGTGGGGTGGTGAGAGGGCTATAATTGCAGCGTTGGACAAAGCCGTCGAAGCCTTAGAGGGTAAAACCGGAACCCAGATAGTTAAAGGATCTTAATCTTTCTTAAATTTTAAGGTGCTGTTAGGATAATTATGGGCTGATAATGGGCTGTTTCGTAGATGGTAAAAAGCGTAAAATTCGGCATCTCATGTTTTCCGTAATTTTTATATAGTCTTGTGAGGTAGTTTTTAGTGATGCCCCGGTATGTGGGATTTACAAGCCCGAATGGGGACTGCTGAGGCAGAACGGTATTTTATTCTCTTTTACTTGCACCATCATAAGCATTCCTCTTATCCTAACCATGCTGTCAGGACGAGCAGTCGAGGCGTTAGGTTTAAGTTTCTGTTATTATTGCAGGAAAAGAAGGGGAAATGAAAGCTGAAACCATTATTTACCGGGTGGTTTCAGCCTTAAAACCTTTTCGCCGGAACAGAATGGCACTGTTAGGATAACAATAAAATACAATGTAGTTTTAGTCTCTTTTACAGGCATTCTCCTTATCACGACAGTGCTTAAAAAGAGGATAAACTTTTTATACAACTTCGACCAAAAATTACCTCGAACTTCGAGGTATGGTGATGGAGATGAAAAGATGGGTGCTGTTTTTGATGATGATTCTCATTCTTGGGAATTTTGTCCTGGCTGAAAAACCATATGAGGAAACCGCAAAAGCTACATTTAATGCTTTGAAAACCGGGGATTACTCTATTCTAGAACCGTATCTGGATGATGCCATGAAAAAAGCCTTCGACGAGAAGGGTTTCAAAG